>JBJKPT010000517.1:0-2719 GCA_046706045.1 Desulfobacterales bacterium | reverse complement strand
CGTTCCAGCACCCCGTCGGAATAGGCGTGATCCCGGCCCGGTCCGTAGATATCGCCGAGGACGGAGCCGGCCTCCACCGAGGCGAGCTGATCCTTATCGCCCATGAGAATGAGCCGTGCCCCGGCCGGCACGGCATCCAGAAGCCGGCTCATCATGGCCAGATCGACCATGGAGGCCTCGTCCACCAACACCACGTCGGCGGCGAGGGGGTGATCGGCATCGGCCCGGTAACGAAACGTCCCGGGCACCGGGCGAAGGAGCCGGTGCAGGGTGACGGCCGTTTCGGAAAACACGGCGGCGCCGAGATCGGCGGGTATCCGGTGCCGGGCCTGTTCAAGGGATTCCCGCAAGCGGGCCGCGGCCTTGCCCGTGGGCGCGGCCAGGTGGATGCGCAAAGGGTCAGGGCCGTGCAATGCGCTCAGAAGGGCGATGATCCGGGCCGCCGTGTGGGTTTTCCCGGTACCCGGCCCGCCGGTGATGATGCAAAGCCGGAAGAGGGCTGCGATGGCCGCGGCAATCCGCTGCCAGTCGGATGGCTTCGGCCCGGCCCCCTCCGGGTCAAAAAGACGGTCGAGCAGCTTCCGCAAGACGGGTGGTTCGACATTGCACCGGGCCGCGGCCCGGCGCCGGATGGCAGCGGCCAGATCCTGTTCGTATCGCCAGTAGCGATAGAGATAGAGCCGGTCGGCCGAGTCCAGGATCAACGGGGCGTGATCCCCCGGCCGGCCCACGGCCGGATGCTGGATCAGGCATTCGCGCCACTCGTCCCGATCCGGGCAGACCACGGCCCGGGTGCCGCCGGGTTCAATCGGCGCACCGGCCGCCGCGCCGAGATCCAGGCACACCCCGCCCTGGAACACGGTTCGGCTGACCAGGGCCGGGGGCAGCTCCACGGCCGGGGCCGGCGTTGATCCCAATTCGCCGATGAACCGCGAGAGACGCAAATCGATTGGATCAAATTTTGATATTTGATTCCAGGATGTTAATCCGTATTCCATCATGTTTCGATTGAACCTTCTTTCCCGTCCTCCGGATCCGGGTTGCGCTCCAATCCCATCGAAATCGCTATCGGGATCGAACCCTCGAATTCGATTTCGATACCGATTTCACACCGATGTCGACATTCCCTTGAATATCGTCGGCCCCCCCTAACCGGTTCGCGGTGATTCCGGGATGAGCAACCGGTCCAGCTCCCGGATCCGGGCCTCGTCGGGACGATCGAAAAAAACCGCCGCCGTCTCGTCCGCCCGGTCCGGAATCCCCCGCAAAAAGACGTACATGGCGCCACCGAACCCGGTGGCGTACCGATACCCGGGCACCCGGCGATGGAGGTACCGGTTTAAGGCCACCACGTAGAGGTGGTACTGGAGGGTGTAGGCCGAGGCATGCATGGCCCGGTCCAGCGCCGCGGACCCATAGTCACGGGGGGACGGTCCCAGATCGTTGGATTTCCAGTCGATGAGATAATACCTGCCGTCGAAACGAAACCACATGTCGATGAACCCCTTCAGGTACCCCTCGACCGGCCGAAAGCGGAACCGGTCTTTCTCCGAATCCGGTGCCGGATCGTCGGGTGCCGGCCCCGGCCGCGGCAGGGCCCGGCCGAGATCCGCGGCCGTGAGCCGCTTCAAGGGAAAATAGAATTCCATCTCGTTGACCCGCTCGGCCCGGGAAAGCCGTGCGAGATGCAATCCGGGCACCCGCGGGTGAAGCGGGGTGCGGACGAGATCCCCCATCAGCCGGGAAACGGCCGCGTCCCAATCCGGGTCGTACCCGGCCCGTTGAAGCCGTTCCCGGATCCAGGGCCGGTCGGTCTCCACGGAGAATGCCGTAAAATCAACGAGTTCAAGGAGTTCATGAAAGAAATGGCCGGCATCGGCACCCCGGGGAAAGGCCCGGATGTCCGGGGACGGCCCATCGGTTGCCGGCGACACCGGTTCTTCGATTTCCGCCACCCGTTCGGCCCGGAAAAGTCCCTCGGCAGCCTCGTGCCGGCCGGAGGCCAGGGCCGAATAGCTGGTCACCTGCCAGGAGGCATCGATTCGACCGGAAAAGACGCGGCATCGGCGCGGCGCCAGCGCCGGCGACGTTGCCGTCTGCGCATCCGGGCCCGGCCCGGGCATGGGCCGCACGTCGATGGCCCCGTCGCTCCGTGCGGCCAGATCCGCAAGCGCTCCGGAAAACCCCGTTTCGTCGATCTTGCGGAAGGTCCTTTCCCGGTCCCCGGCTTCCTCGGCCGGCCAGGGTCCCGGCCCCGGACGCAGCTCGGGATGAATCAGGTAGGCCAGACCCGAACTCCCGGCGCCGGAGATCCGGCCCCAGACCAACACGAGCCGCGCCTTGGCGCGGGTTGCGGCCACGTAGAGAAGCCGCAGGTCCTCGGCAAGGGCTTCCCGGTCCCAGAGGCGGTGGTGGTTCGGGTCTTCCGCGCAAAGATCCAGGGTCGGGGCATGGTGTTGATCCGGATCGTGAAACCGGATGTCCGGATGGCTTGGAATGAACACATCCCAGGCAAAGGGGCAGAACACCACAGGGTATTCGAGGCCCTTGCTCTTGTGGACGGTCACCACCTGGACCGCCGCCGCGTCGGTTTCCAACCGCAGATGTTCGGCCTCACCCGGCGGGTTGGGGTCCTGTTGCCGATCCTCCAGCCAGGCAAGCGTCGCAAACGGGCCTTGGACCTCGGCTTCGGCCCCATGGACGAGTTCGGCCAGGTGCA
>JBJKPT010000516.1:0-4410 GCA_046706045.1 Desulfobacterales bacterium | reverse complement strand
CCGGCCCGCCTTGCGCCGATCATCGCCGGCCTTGGCGCGGCCCAGGCCATCGGCACCGCCGAGGTGGCCGTGTCCAACCGGCATGTGCTCCGGGAAATGACCGCGGTGGCGAAAAGGGGCTACATTCCGGTGCCATCGCCGGCGGTGCTCGCAACCCTTGCGGGGTTAAAGACCGCTCTTTTCGGAGGGTTTTTTTTCGCCCTGAGCATCGGGGCCGGCCTTACGGTCGTCGCCCTTGCCTACCACATGGTCCGGGAGGCCTCCGGGGGAAGGCGGCGCCGGTGGACAACGTTTGCCGGCCTTCTTCTCTGGGCCGCCGGCATTGCCTTTGTTCTGAAGGACGGGTGGAATACCGCGGCCGTTTTCTATGTCGTGGCGGTACCGGCCGCCGTGCTCGAGGTCTCACGGCGTGGATGGGGCCGCCCCAAGCCGGGTGCCGAATCCGGACAGAGCCGGGAAATCAGCGAAGCGGCCGGCGTGGTGATCGGACTGCTGCCCCTCGTGCTGGTGATCGGGTTGTGGGTGAGTCAGCCCGGGGCACAGATTTTTGCCAATGTCCGCGACCGCATCCTGTTTTCCAATCCCGTCGGGACGATGGCGGCGGACTTTTATTACCGCTACACCCTTTACCCGGCTTCGGCCATCAAGCCGTTTGATTTGCGTACCTTGCGCACCTGCGACCTTTCCGCGGTGAAAGACCCCCAACTGCGAAAGCGGATCGGGGCCCGGCTGCGGGATTTGGATTGCCTGGATATCGGGGACGACCCCGCGGCCGAGCTCCGGGTGTCGGTGGATGGCGACCGTCTGGTCCTTCGCCTTTCCGGCCACGCCATTGTTCGCGTCTCGCGCCCGTCGTTTTTCGCCGATCCCGCCGATGGGTTGCACCGGCTCGCCGAGATCGCCGATACCAGTCGGCCGTTTCGAATGGCGATCCTGTTCGGTCTGCTCGTAGGCCTGCCGGTGCTTTTGTATTTATTCGGGTATGTGGTGATCCGGTGGGCGTTTGGATGGGTTCTCAGGCCCCGGCGGGCGTGCTTTGCCGCCGGTTGCACCTGCCTGGCCATCGGCACGTTTCTGTTCATGCGGCTGGCCGGCCCCGATGCCGGCCTGGGCGAAACCCCCATCGCCATCGCCCTGCGGTCCCCGGATCCTCAGATCCGCGTGGCGGCCCTGCAGCAGGCCGTCGCCCAAGGCGCCGACATCTGCCGGTTCAGCGACGGCCGCGCACCGCGCCGAAGCGGGTTCGTTCCAGAGCGTTACTGGTTTGCGCGGGCCGTGGCCGGCTGCCCCGCGGACAAGGCCCTTCCCGTACTGGCGGGAATGCGAAGCGATCCCCGGTCCATCGTCGTGTGCCAAGCCTATTGGGGGCTCGGGGAACTCGGGGACCGAAGGGCGATTCCGATTCTTCTCGACGCGCTTCGCAAAGGACGGAATTGGTATGCGGAGATATATGCCTACCGGGCACTGCGAAGGCTCGGGTGGACCCAGCCCTTTCGACCCGAATAAAAGGGCGGCCGCCGGCATCCCGGGGGGGTCGTGGCCCTTGAGATCGCCGCCGATTTCCCGGGCCGCGGGTTACGCCCGGAAACCGATTCGGCCGGTGGCCATGTGGGAAACCGTCGCGTCGATGAGGCGGCAACCGTCGTAGAACCGGAACGCGGCGGTATCGTGAGACAGCCGCTGCCTCAGGGGAAGGCTCGACGGGGTATCCAGCGCGCTCGCGCACCAGGCGGCCAGGCCGCGGTGGTGGGGATCCGGGGATCCGGCAAACGGCGAAAGCCACGCCGGCTGGATTCGTATCTCGCCCGGCCGGGCCTGGAGCAAACGGCCGGTACCCCAGAGCACGCCGCGCTGAAGGATGGGATGTTCGATAAAATTGCCGTGCGGGTTCAAGTAGGAAACCAGGATTCGGGCGTACTCCCGCGCCATGGGACCGTTGCGGGCGGTGATATCGCCCATGGCCTCGGGGCATCCCCAACCGATGCCGCCGGACTCGTCGTTGAGTTGCCACATGAGACGGCGGATCACGGTGCGTGCCGATTCGGGATTCCGGTCGGCCAGACGGGACACCGTGTCGCCCATGGCCGAAATCGCCCGCCAGCGGATGCATTCGTCCGGGTGCATGAAGAAGCCGAACAGGGGGTTTACGGCCCTGCGTTCCGGCAGGCGGCGGATGCCGTCGATGCACACCCGGGGATCCGACTCGGAAAGCAGCGCGAGGATGTGCTGCTTGAGGCCGCGGCCGGTGGTCTCGGAGGCCATGGTCGTTATGGTTCTTCCCAGGTGATGCACCCCTCGGGGCAGTATTTCATCGCTTCCTGAACGCAGTCCTCGGGATAGTCATCCATTTCGACGACTTCCACGAATCCGATCGCGTTTCGCCGGAACACCTCCGGGCAGGCAGCGATGCACCCTTCGCAGAGGGTGCAATCCCCACGCTCGATGACGGGTCGTTTCATGATGCGTCCAGCCGGGGTCGGCCTCGGCCCAAAACCGCATGGGCCGAGAGGCCAGCGCGAACGATCCGTGGATCGTCAAGGTCGCGGCACAAAAGAATTTTACGCGATGGCACGCCGAATCCGTTCGGCCACGGCGACGGCCAATTCCCGGCAGGCGCCGAGGTCGTCGCCGTCGGGGACGTAAAGGGCCCGGGGACCCTCCGCAACCATGTCAAAGGACATGGCCGAAAGGGCGTCGGTGATCTGCTTGACGGCCTCCCCGCTCCACCCGTAAGAACCGAAGGCCGCGCCGATCTTGTTTTTCGGCTTGAGCCCGCGCATGTACATCAGGACATCGGCCACCGTCGGAAACAGGTTGTTGTTCAATGTCGGGGAACCCACGATCACGGCCGAAGCATCCATCACCTCGGTCATGATGTCGCTTCGATGGCTGCTCCGGATGTGGATGGGTTTCACCGCAATGCCTTCGGCGGACAGGGCGGCCGTCAAGGCATCGGCCATTTTCTCCGTGCTGTGCCACATGGTGTCGTAAATGATGACCGCCTTGCCGGTCGGTCGCTGCTCGCACCAGCCGGCGTACGCGGAGATGATTTTTCCCGGTTCCCTGCGCCAGAGCGCGCCGTGATCCGGGCAGATCATCCGGATCGGCATCCGTGAGGCGGAAACCTCCCCGATCAACTTGGCCAACCGGGGCGCAAACGGAAGCAGGATGTTGGCAAAGTATTTTTTTGCCTGGAACATGATCGCATCGCCTACCTCGTCCTCGAATTCTTCCACACCGGCATAGTGCTGTCCGAAGGCATCGCTGGAAAAAAGAATCCCGTCTTCCTTGGCGCAGGTGAACATGCTGTCCGGCCAGTGAAGCATGCGGGTTTCCATGAACGAGAGGGTCCGCTTGCCGATGGACAATTCTTCACCCGGTTCCACGGCGTGGTAATTCCACGGGTAGGGGGGGAAATGCCGTTTGAGGTTTTTGAAGCCCATCTTGGAGCAATAAAGCGGGGTCTGGTCACCGATTTCGCGCATGATCCGGGGAAGCGCGCCGGAATGGTCCATTTCCGTGTGGTTGCTGATGATGATGTCGATTTTTTTCGGATCAATGACCGAAGCGATGTTTTCGATCAGTCGGCCGGTGAATTCGGCCTTCACCGCATCGATCAGAACGACCTTCTCGTCGACGACGAGAAAGGCGTTGTAGCTCGTCCCCCTTTCCGTCGAATACCCGTGAAAGTCGCGGATGTTCCAGTCGATGGCCCCGACATCGAAGATGCCGTCTGCAATTTCTACCGGTTTCATCGGTTTCCTCGAATCTCGGCCTTAATCCGCTTTTTCGAAATCATCCTTGGACGCACCGCAAACAGGGCACTCCCAGTCGTCCGGCACATCTTCCCAAGCGGTACCGGGGGCCACGCCGTTGTCCGGATCCCCATTGGCCGGGTCGTAAACATAACCGCAGATCGTGCACACATACTTGTCCATCGTTTCCTCCTTCGAGTCCATCCGTGGATGGCGCTCCGTAAATGAATGGGTGAATTGCCTCGATCCAATCAACAAACCCGTTTGAAACCAAGCGATTTTTCGTACCGTATCCGGCCCTTGTGGATTCCGGGAGCGCTCATGCCGGCGGCACGGAACCGGCGGGCGGCTCGGCAATCGTTTCCACCAGGGATGCCATGGACTCCGACAAGGCATCCCGAACACGTGAAAAACCGCCGCTTCCATCGACCGGTGGAACCGGAACATGCAGATGCCGGCGCGCCGAAGGGCCGAGCCGGAGGGATGCCGCCGCCTCGCCGACGCTGACAACGACCTCCGGCCGATGACGGGCCATGGCCGTTTCGATGCCGGCCACCCGCAGGTACGCGAAATCCAGCCCCTTTTGCGCCATCGCCTGGACGGCCTTCGGTGCCAGGACCGTTGCCGGGGGCGCTGCCGCGGCCAGGGCCTCGCT
>JBJKPT010000515.1:0-3456 GCA_046706045.1 Desulfobacterales bacterium | reverse complement strand
CTGGGCTCCGCGGGGCCGGAAATTCTCTCCACCCATATCCACACCGACGGCGCCAAGGGGCAGGACCTTCTGCTTCCCGGAGGGGGTTCGAAAACCACCCCCATCAGTCACGAAAGCGTCGATGACGGCCGCCACCTGCTGAACATGGTGGAAGCAAGCCTCAGCTTCCGGGTGGCGGTGCGCTATTTCATGGACTCGATCCGGGAAGCGGCCGATCACAACGAGGTCCCCATCGACGCCATCGCCTGGTTAATTCCCCACCAGGCGAACCTCCGCATGTTTCAACACATTTCAAAGACCATGGCCATTCCCTTCGAAAAATTCTACCTGACGCTCGAAAGATACGGCAACATCTCCTCGGCGTCCTGCGCCATTGCCCTGGACGAAGCCGTGCGGGATGGTAGCATTCGCCCCGGCGATTACGTGTGCATACCGGTTTTCGGCGGAGGACTGACGTGGGGAAGCGCCCTTCTGCGCTGGGGCTGAGCGGCTTCACCGGGCCCCTTTTCGAATGTCGCTTTTTGAATACTCAAGATGTTCGATCATGGCGGCTTCAATCCCCTTGTGATCCCTTTTCTTAATGTACGATGACATCCGCCCATGGCCCGCAAGGGCTTCTTTCACCGTCTGGGCGCTGAAAGGCTTTCAAATGAAAATCACCATTTTTGGTGCCGCGGGCAGCGTCGGAGCCCCGGCGGCGTTTTATCTCGCCGCGCAGGGGTTGGCCGATGACATCGTGATGATCGGGGGCAAGCGGCAAAATGTCCTCAAACAGCATGTCATCGAAAAGGTCCGCTCGGAAAATGCCCCTTAACCGGGTTTCACCGGCTGGGGCCTGGCCGTCACATGGCAGACGCCGGTCAGGGTCTCCACGGCGTAGGGAAAATACTTGCGCTTGAGCCAGAGGGCCGCGTTGACCAGGGAGATGAGCACCGGGACTTCCACCAGAGGGCCGATGACGGCGGCAAAGGCCTGGCCGGAATTGAGGCCGAAGACGGAGACCGCCACGGCGATGGCGAGCTCGAAGTTGTTCGAGGCGGCGGTGAAGGAGAGGGTCGTCGCCTGCTCGTAGGTCGCCCGGGCCTTGATGGAGAGCCAGAAAGAGACGAAGAACATGACCACGAAATAGATGCACAGGGGGATCGCCACCCGCACCACATCGAACGGCAGCTCGACGATCGCGTGCCCTTTGAGGGAAAACATCACCACGATGGTGAACAGAAGGGCGATCAGGGTGACGGGGCTGATTTTGGGAATGAAATGCGTCTCGTAGCGTTCGGCGCCCACGGTTTTCAGCCCGATCCACCGCGACAGCACGCCGGCGATAAAGGGGATGCCGAGGTAGATAAAGACACTCTCGGCGATCTGGCCGATGGAGACGTGGACCACCATCCCGTGAAGGCCGAGGAAACGCGGCAGCACCGTGATGAAAAGATATGCGTAGAAGGAGAAAAAGAGCACCTGGAAGATGGCGTTGAACGCCACCAGGCCCGCGCAGTACTCGGCGTCGCCCCGGGCCAGATCGTTCCAGACGATCACCATGGCGATGCAGCGCGCAAGCCCGATGAGGATCAAGCCCACCATGTAGGCCTGGTGCCCGGACAAAAAGGCGATGGCGAGGAGGAACATCAGGATCGGCCCGACGATCCAGTTTTGTACGAGAGACAACGCCAGCACCTTGACGTCCCGGAACACGAAGCCGAGCTTCTCGTACTTCACCTTGGCCAGCGGCGGGTACATCATCAGGATCAGGCCGATGGCGATGGGGATGTTCGTGGTGCCGACGGAGAAGCGGTCGATGAAATTCTTGATTTCGGGAAAGAGATAACCGCCGCCCACGCCCACGAACATCGCGAGAAAGATCCAGAGCGTGAGAAAACGGTCCAGAAAGCTCAATCGTTTCATGGTTTCGCCGGTCATCGCCTCTCCTTTGCATCGCTCAGCCATTGGCGGATTTTGTCTCTGATCTCTTCCCGGACCCTGCGGGTCTGGTCGAGCTTCTCTTCCCATGTCCCCTCAAAACCCGCCGGATCGTCGAAAGGCCAGTCCAGCCGTTTGGCCAACCCCGGGAAAACCGGGCATTTTGCGGCGGCCTTCTTGCAGACGGTGATGACGTAGGTGTAAATATTGCCCTTTTTGAACAGGTCAAAGACGCTCTGGGGGGTATTCCCGCGGATGTCGACGCCGACCTCCCGCATGGCTTCGACCGCCAGCGGATTCAACGGTGCCGGTTCGAGTCCGGCGCTTTCGACCTCGAACGCGGTGCCTCCGATCTCTTTCAAAAAGGCCTCGGCCATCTGGCTGCGGGCGCTGTTATGCTCGCAGATGAACAGAACGCGTTTCTTATCCATCACGTCCCTCTTCTCTTTCGTTTTGGTTTGAATACCTTTTCTCAGGTGCCGGATCGCGGATGGCGGCTGCAGAGGATCTCCGGATCGATTTTGAGGATCTCTTCCAGCCGCTCGCGATCCGGAGCGGACTGCGAGCTCTCGGCAAAGGACGCGTTCACCCAGCCGATGGCCGCCAGGACCGGTGCGGGGGCATCCGGACCGGCCAGGCGGCAGGACATCCACCGGCCCTCTTTCCGGCTCTCGATGAGCCGGGCGTTCCGGAGGACGGACAGGTGCTTCGAAACCGTCGAAGGGGCATGCCCCAGGCACTCGATCAGCTGGCAAAGGCAGAGCTCCCGCCCCTGAAGCGCTCCGATGATGCGAATCCGGGTTTCGTCGGCCAACGCTTTCGTGGTTCGAACCAGGTGTCACATGGCTCACATATCTATATTTCGTTAATTAACGAAATATAGATATATTAATCCGGCAACATATGTCAAGCGGCAAAATCCGAAAGCCTTTTTTCTTCTTTATCCAAAACGATCGGCTTGACCGGGGCCGCAGCCGACCTCGAAGACAGGCACTCAATGGCGCTGCAGCGTCTTTTCGACCTTTTTGGCGAGGACCGTTCGGACAAAAATCAACGCCTGCCGCGCGTCTTGATCGAGCGCGACCTGCGATATCCGGCGGACATCCCCGATTTCCAACCGGAGTTGGATCGGTTTCAGGGTCATGGCATGTCTCCCGCTAAGATTGACGGTTTCGTGAAACGTGCTCAAACCGTCATGCCGACCGGATCCGGCATCCAGAACGTGCTGAATTGACTGGATCCCGGCTTTCGCCGGGATGACAAGAAAGTGGAAAAAACGACTTTTTGCGGGTTCATCAAGATTGGATCATCCCTGATGATCAGCACGGGTGCCGTCGCTGGCACAGAGCATTTCGCAAAGCAGGGTGCCCTTTCCGCACTCGGTGGTCTCAAACTGCAGCACCGGGTGATCGATGCGAAAACGGTGCAACAGCTCATGCCGGATGCGGCCGGCCAGTTCCTCGGTTCCGCTCACCGGTTGATCCGGTACCACCACATGGCAGGAAAATGCGGAGCTCCCCGAAGAAAGCTGCCAGG
>JBJKPT010000514.1:0-2957 GCA_046706045.1 Desulfobacterales bacterium | reverse complement strand
TGGTGTCCATTCCGAGGCTCCGGCGAGCCCGGCCGACGGTCCTGTTCAATGCCAGGCACCATGCCAACGAAGTCTCCAGCACCACGGCCGTTTTGCGCTTCATCGACTACCTGACCGGCGATGGCCGCCCGATCCTGCAGCAGGCAAACATCGCGTGCATCCCCCTTGAAAATGTGGACGGCGCGGCGGTCTTCGAGTCTCTTTACGTGCCGGGCAAAAGCGATATGCTCCATGTGGCGCGCTACAATGCGGTGGGTGCCGAATTCTACAACGAATACCACCGGGAAACCCCCGTCTTTCCGGAAGCCTGGGCGAAAAAACGACTTTGGGAACGGTGGCTTCCCGAAATCATGGCCGATCTCCACGGGGTTCCGGGACACGAATGGTGTCTACCCTTTGCAGGCTATACGCCGGCCGGGTTCCGCGAATTCTGGCTTCCCAGGGCCTTTGTGTGGGTGCACCTGCCGTTCATGGCGGACGAAGGCCACCCGATGCACGCCGCCAGCCTGTCGGTATTGGACGCGATGCGGCGGGCCGTTTCCCGGGAACCGGACATCGTTGCCGCCGATGCGGCCGTGACCGCACGCTACGAGGCTTATGCCTGCCGGTTCGAACCCGAGGCGTTTCCCCCGGTGCCGGCAGGGGATCTCACGGCCCTGCCCCTTCTCGGCAGGGCCACGGCCTCCAACTATGCGGTGCGCCACCCGGCGATCACAAAATCCGAGGTGGTGGTGGAAGTTCCCGACGAGGTGGCCCATGGAAAAGACCTGGCCCTGTGCATCAAGGTCCATTTCATCATGCAGAGGGCACTTGCCGGGGCCGTCGGCCAACGACAGACGCGTGTGATTTCGCGCACGGACGACAACACTGGTCAACAGACATTGGCATTCACCCGAAGTTGATTTCTGTCCGGGGCTGGCCGGGTCAGACCGTTCATGGTCGACAAGGGATTTAAATGGAAGGAGGAAGGCATGAAAAAGCTGATCGGGTTACTCATCCTGGCGATGGTGCTGTGTCCGTCGCTGGCGATGGCGTCTCCGGCGGACACGCTGATCTGGGGGCGGGGCGGGGACTCCGTCACGCTCGACCTTGCCCAGGCAACGGATGGCGAGTCCATCAAGGCCGGAATTCAGATTTTGGAAAATCTCGTGAAATTCGGAGACAACTCCATGAATGTGGAGCCCCAGCTGGCCACGTCCTGGAAAGTCTCCAAGGACGGCCTGAACTGGACGTTCAAACTGAGAAAAGGGGTGAAGTTTCAGGACGGCACGGACTTCAACGCCCAGGCGGTCTACGATTCCCTGGACCGGATCATCGACCCGAACAACCCCTTTCACAAGTACGGGCAATGGAAGTACCTGAGCCTCTCGCTGCACTACGTGACCAAGATCACCGTGATCGACAACTACACGATCCGCCTCACCACGTCGATTCCCTATGCGCCTCTGATCAACAACCTGGCCCTGTGGTTGTGTCCGATCCTCTCTCCCAAAGCCATGGCGACATACAAGGATCAGATCGGCATGCATCCGGTGGGCACCGGCCCGTTCAAGCTGGCCGAATGGGTGAAGGACGACCACATCACCCTGGTCCGAAACGACCACTACTGGGGCCCGAAACCGAAGCTCAAGGAAATCATTCTCAAATCGATTCCCGAACCCTCCACCCGCCTCATGGCCCTGCAATCCGGCACCATCGACATGGCCGACGATCTGGATCCCGACTCCATCGCCCTGGTCCGAAAGGACCCGAACCTGCGCGTGAAAGAAGCGCCCAGCGTCAACATCGGCTACCTGTCGATCAACACCACCCGGCCCTATTTCGCCGACGTCCGGGTTCGGCGGGCCATCAACTACGCCATCGACAAGGCCACGCTGATCAAGGCCCTCTACCGGGGGCTGGCGATCCCGGCGAAAAGCGCCTTCCCGCCGAGCATCTGGAGCTACAACAACGCCATCGTCCCCTACGCGTACAACCCGAAAAAGGCGAAAGCGCTTTTGAAGGAAGCCGGGTTCGACTTCAACCGGGTGATTGAGCTCTGGGCCATGCCCGTTTCCCGGGCCTACATGCCCCAGCCGATCCGCACGGCCGAACTCATCCAGGCCGATCTTGCGGCCGTGGGCATGAAGGCCAAGATCGTCCGCTACGACTGGGGAACCTATCTCAAGGAGACCTCCGACGGCATGGACGACATGTGCATGCTGGGCTGGCTGGGGGGAAACGCCGACCCGGACAACTTCCTCTACGGCCTTCTCTCCTCCGACTCGGCCAAGGTTCCGGGTGCGGCCAACGTGGCGCTCTGGTCCAACGCCAAGTTCACGGAGCTCGTGAAAAAGGCCCAAAAAACCTTCGACAAGGCGGAGCGGACCCGCTTGTACAAAGAAGCCCAGATGATCTTCCACAATCAGGCCCCGTGGGTCCCTCTGGTCAGCACCAAGGTGGTCCGGTGCTACAACAAGCGGGTTCACGATGTTCCGCTGCGACCCAACGGACTCAACTCCTTCGGGATGGTCTGGAAGAAGTAAAAACCGATGAATTATGCCATGATCCTACGGCGGTTGATGCAGCTGGTGATCATTGTGTTCGGGGTCTCCGTGGTGGTCTTTTTCATGCTGAGACTGATCCCCGGAGACCCCGCCCGGCTGCTTCTCGGAGAGTATGCCTCTCCCGCCGCCCTCGAAGCGTTGCGGGTTCAGCTCGGCCTGAACCAGCCGCTGCCCGTGCAGTACTGGATCTTCGTGAAACACATGGTGACCGGTGACTTCGGAAACTCCTTCCGGACCGGGGCGCCGGTCATCAACGAGATCTCCGCCCGCTTCGGCGCCACCGTGGAGCTTTCCATCGCCGCCATGATCATTGCCACCGTGGTCGGGGTCCTGGCCGGGGTGCTCTCCTCGGTCTTCAAAAACTCGGTGATCGACTACGCATCGATGCTCGGCGCCTTGATCGGCGTGTCC
>JBJKPT010000513.1:0-4888 GCA_046706045.1 Desulfobacterales bacterium | reverse complement strand
GATGGCGTCGATGCCGTTTTCGGCCATCAAGGTCCTGAACCGGATCAGATCCGCGCTGTAGGCTTCGATGGTCTGCCGCGCGAGTCCCTTTTCCACGAGCAGATACGTCAGGTATTGATCGATGAGCGGATCCATTCTCAATATGGATCGCCCCTTTCAATCGACGTCGATAAATCCGAGACGGGTGAGGACTTCGGCGCCATCGGGCCGGACCACCACCTGGTTTTCGAGGCGCACGCCGCCCCAGTCCGGCAGATAGATGCCGGGCTCGACCGTGACCAGCATGCCCGACGCCAAGGCACTGTCCTTCAGAGGGCTCAACCGTGGGGCTTCGTGCACCGCAAGGCCCGTGCCGTGGCCCAGCCCATGGCCGTAGGTGCCGCCGATACCCGAGCCATCGATGACCCCCCGGGCCACCGCGTCGATCTCCCGGGTGCTCGCCCCGGGCCGGATGGCGGCGGTCGCCTTCTCCAGTGCGCTGCGCACCGTTGAATAGACCCGGCGAAACGTGTCGTCCGGCCGGCCGAAAATCACCGTGCGGGTGGTGTCCGAGCAGTAGTGCCGGAACCTGGCCCCCCAGTCGATGAGCAGTGGTCGGCCTTCCCGGACAGGGGTTTCGCCGGGGATGGCGTGGGGCAGGGCGCTGTTGGGGCCCGCAGCGCAAATGACCGGAAAGCTCAAGGCATCGGCCCCGAGTTCGCGCATGCGCCGTTCCAGCTCCCAGGCACAGGCGCGTTCCGTCATCCCCGGCGCCACGCTCGCCACGGTCTCCTGGAAAGCGGTTTCGGCCAGGCGCAACGCCTCTCGGGTGGCGGCGATCTCCGTCTCGGATTTGATCACCCGGAGGGTTTCGACCAGGTCGGCCACGGGGACCAAGTCCACCTGCATGCCGGCCGCATCCAGGGCATCGTGAATGCGCCGGTGCTGATGGACCGACATCCGCACGCTTTCAAATCCGAGCCGTCGGGTGCCAAGTCGTTTGAAAAGCTCGGGCACCTCCTCGGCAAGCCCCCGGGTCTGGCAATAGATGGAAAAAAGGGGCGCTTCCCGAGCCGCCTGCACGCAGTAACGGCTGTCGGTGACGAGCAACAAATCGGTATCGTTAATCAGCAGCACCCCGGCGGATTCGTCGAACTGGCCGTCTTCGCCGGTAAATCCGCTCAGGTAATAGCGATTTTCGGAAACGGCGATCATCAAGGTGTCCACCTCGTGTTCACGGAGGCGGCGACGGATTTCGGTGATTCGGTTTTCAATCTCGGACATGGAAAGGGCTTCCAACGGTTTTTAGACCGGTTCCCGGGATGCGGCCTCAGGAGGCGTCACCCGATCGAGGCAGTGCTCGAGGCAGGCCCGGCATTGGCCGGTGTCTCGTTCCCCGATTTCGCAAAACCGCACGAATTCGCGGATCCAGTCGTCCCCGGTCCGGGGGCATTGGTCGATGAATTCAATGAACTGGACCAGCCGTTCGACGAAAAGCCGGTCGATGGCGTGCTCCATGCGGCAGGCAATGGTTTCGGCCCGCTCCGGCGCCAACCGCAGCACGTCTTTTAAAAATTGCTTCAAAACGGTGTGGCGGCGCGTCACGTCCTTGGCGATCCGGAGCCCCTTGGGGGTGAGGGTGATGAGGCTGTATGGCTTGTAATTGATCATGCCTTTCTCGTTGAGGCTCTTCAATGCCCCGGTCACCGTGCCCCGGCGAACGTCGAGCCGATCGGCAATGTCTTTGGGCCGCGCCACGTGGTGGATCTGCTCCAGGGCAAAAATCGTCTCCAGGTAGTCTTCCATGCTTTCCGAGAGGTGATCCATGGGGCGTACGCTCCTGTATTTGACATCTCGCTTCGCGCTGTCTACCATCCGGGGGAAGATAAGTCAAAACAACTCGTGGATTCGTTGGAAATGGTTCGTGTCGCGCCCGGAAACGGGCTCCGGCGGCCTCAAAGACGGTCTTTGATTTGCCCTGATCATCATTATCGTGTATGGCGCGTGTGATTCCGGCCACCGGGAGGGGCCGGCCGCCATTTCGTGCAACGATCCTATTTTAATCGTCAAGGAGAAAATCCGATGAATAAAAAGACTTTCCGTGTTCCCAACATTTCCTGCGGCCACTGCACCATGGCGATCAAAAACGAATTGAGCGAGATTGACGGTATCCGATCCGTGAACGGCAGCGTCGAGACGAAGACCGTCACCGTCGAATGGGACAACCCCGCCTCCGAAACCGAAATCCTGGAAAAACTTCGGGAAATCAACTACCCGGCGGCACCGTAACGCGGTCTGCGCCCGATTCCGATCGATTCACGTCAGAAAAAAAACAAGTGTCCATTCCAAGATAGGCAATTTTGCGTGAGTTCAAGGCGGACGGACGATTTGAAACGGAGGAATAGCGGGCTATTTCGAGGATTCAAATCGATCGGCCAACGCAGAAATCGCGTAAAAGGGCCATTTTGGGATGAACACCAACAAATACCAGCGGAGAGCGGATGGAACGCCGTGTGGACATACCGGTGACGGGAATGACCTGCGCCAACTGCGCGATGAACATCGAGCGCACGCTGAAAAAGCTCGACGGGGTCCGGGACGTCAACGTCAATTTCGCCGCGGAACATGCCCGCGTCACCTACGATGCCCCGAACCTTTCCCTTGCCGAGATCGCCGGCGCCATCGACCGGGCCGGCTACGGGGTGGCCCCGGCCCATCGGGAGTTTCCCGTCACCGGGATGACCTGCGCCAACTGCGCGATGAACATCGAACGCACCCTGAACAAGAAGGTGCCGGGGGTCATCCGGGCCGCGGTGAACTTTGCCTCGGAACGGGTCGCCGTGGACTACCTGCCCGGTGTGGTCTCCCCCGCGGAAATGGCCGCGGCTATCGAAAAAATCGGCTACCAGGCCATCCTGGCCGAAGACGGACCGGTGGAGGACGCTGAGGCCGGTGCCCGGAAAGCCGAGATCGCCGATCAGACCCGGAAGTTCATCGTCGGCCTCGTTTTCACCCTGCCGCTGTTTGTCCTGAGCATGGCCAGGGATTTTGGCCTCACCGGTGCCTGGTCTTACGCGCTCTGGGTCAACTGGCTCTTTTTCGCCCTGGCGACCCCGGTGCAATTTTATACGGGCTGGGATTACTACGTCGGCTCCTGGAAGAGCCTCCGGAACCGGACCGCCAACATGGACGTCCTGGTCGCCATGGGCTCATCGGTCGCCTATGCCTATTCCCTGGCGGTGTTGTTGATGCCATGGATCGGCGAACATGTCTATTTTGAAACGTCGGCGGTGATCATCACCCTGATAAAACTCGGAAAACTCCTCGAATCCAGGACCAAGGGACGCACCGGCGCGGCCATCCGCAAGCTGATGGACCTGTCGCCGAAAACCGCCACGGTCATCCGCGCGGGCAAGGAGATGGAAATTCCCCTGACCCAGGTGCAGACCGGGGAGACGGTGGTCGTGCGTCCGGGGCAGCGTGTGCCCGTGGACGGCACGGTCATTGCCGGGGAGTCGTCCGTGGATGAATCCATGTTGAGCGGCGAGCCGATGCCGGTGGACAAAAAAACCGGAGACCCGGTCATCGGCGGCACCATCAACCAACACGGCATGCTCCGGTTCACCGCGACCAAGGTGGGCCGGGAAACGGCGCTTGCCCAGATCGTCCGGCTCGTGCAGGAGGCCCAGGGCAGCAAGGCGCCGATTCAAGCCATCGCCGATCGGGTGGCCGCGGTCTTTGTTCCTTCCGTCATCGCGATCGCCTTTCTCACCTTTGGCATCTGGTGGGCACTGACCGGTGCGTTCGTCCCGGCCATGATCCGCCTGGTCGCCGTTTTGGTGATCGCCTGCCCCTGCGCCCTGGGACTTGCCACCCCCACGGCCATCATGGTCGGTACCGGGAAAGGGGCTGAAAACGGCATTCTGTTTAAAAACAGCGAGGCATTGGAAAACGCGGCTCGTCTGGATGTGGTCGTGTTGGACAAAACCGGCACGGTCACCGAAGGAAAACCCCAATTGACCGACGTGGTGCCCATTGCCGCGGGGGAAATGGGCGATTCCCTTTTGGCAACGGCCGCCGCCGTGGAACGCGGCTCGGAGCATCCCCTTGGAAAGGCCGTGGTCGCTGCCGCCGAAAACCGGTCGATCGCGGTTCCCGAAGCCGGGGAACACAAAGCCCACAGCGGGTCCGGCATCGAAGCCCGCATCCATGGCGTGTGGGCACGGGTGGGAAAGCCAGGGTGGTTTGCTGAATTGGGGATCGGCCTGGACGGGGCCCGCAGGGACGTGGACCGGCTCCAGTCCGAAGGCAAGACCGCCATGGTCGTCTGCCGGGATGCCGAGGCCATCGGGGTGATCGCCGTGGCGGACATCGTGAAACCGGATTCGGCCGATGCGGTGAAAGCGCTGCAGCGCCAGCGGTTGAAAGTGGACATGCTGACCGGCGACAATGCCAACACCGCACGCAGCATCGGCCGCATGGTCGAGGTCGACGACGTCGTGGCCGATGTCCGGCCCGAAGACAAGTCCCGCGAGATCAAATCCATTCAGGCGGAAGGCAACCGGGTGGCCATGGTCGGCGACGGCATCAACGACGCCCCGGCACTTGCCCAGGCCGACTTCGGCATGGCCATCGGCACCGGCACCGATGTCGCCATCGAATCCGCGGACGTGATTCTTTCCTCGGGGAGTCTCGGCGGGGTCTCCAGAGCGATCCGACTGAGCCGTGCCACCATGCGCACCATCCGCCAAAACCTTTTCTGGGCATTTATCTACAACATCGTGCTGATCCCCCTTGCGGCAGGGGTGCTTTACCCCTTTCACGACCTTCCGATCATCCTCCGGAGCCTGCATCCGATTCTGGCCGCTCTGGCCATGTCCATGAGCAGCATCACCGTGGTCTCCAACAG
>JBJKPT010000512.1:0-1507 GCA_046706045.1 Desulfobacterales bacterium | reverse complement strand
TGGCGCCTTCGGTGGCGCCGGCGCCGACCAGGGTGTGCAGCTCGTCGATGAACAGGATGACCTCCCCTTCGGCTTTTTCCACCTCCTTGAGCACCGCCTTGAGGCGGTCCTCGAACTCGCCGCGGTATTTGGCGCCGGCGATCAACGCCCCCATGTCCAGGGCCACCAGGCGTCGGTTCTTCAAGCTCTCGGAAACGTCGCCGGCCACGATACGCTGGGCCAGGCCTTCGACGATGGCGGTCTTGCCCACACCGGGTTCGCCGATGAGCACCGGATTGTTCTTGGTCCGGCGGGAGAGCACCTGGACGATCCGGCGGATTTCATCGTCCCTGCCGATAACGGGGTCCAGCTTGCCGCTGCGGGCCATGTCCGTCAGGTCGCGGCTGAATTTTTTAAGGGCTTCGTATTTCTCCTCGGGATTGGGGTCGGTAATGCGCTGGTTCCCGCGGATCTCCATGAGAACCTTCAAAATCGCGTCCCGATTTACCCCGGCGGCGGTCAGGATGCGCGCGGCCTCTCCGGCTTTCTTGTCACAAAGGGCCAAAAGGATGTGCTCGATGCTGGTGTATTCATCCTTCATCTTGCCGGCCTCGGAAAATGCGGCTTCAAGTACCGTCTTGCCGGCGGCGGATAAATACACGTCCCCCGGACCGCTGACCTTGGGCAGCCGATCGATGGCCTCGACAGCGCTGTTGGCGATGCCGTCGCCGGCAACCCCCAGCTTTTTGAAAACCGACCGGGCCACGCCGTCTTTTTCGTCGAGCATGGCCGCCAGCAGGTGCAGCGGTTCGATCTGCTGATTGCCGTGGGTGGATGCCAGGGATTGGGCGTTTTGGATCAGTTCCTGTGATTTAATGGTAAACCGGTCAAATTGCATGCATTCCTCCTTTGCGGGACCGCCGAATTGAATGGGTTTATGGTCCGTAATTTGCAGAGAAATATAAACACCGCACCGATGATGTCAATCACGCGGAACACACGGATTTAAAAACCAATTTGCAGAAAGCAGGCGGCTTATTCAGGAATTCTTATTCTCAATAACGCCGCCAAGTCTTGACGGGGGAAAACGGTTGTGTCAAAAGCCCAAATGAACCAATTCGATGGAGGACCGATGGGCTGCTTTACTCCCGTTCGCGTGGATCAGTTCGTCAAACAATATCTGCGCAACAACAAGGAAGCCGACGGTGAAGGGGTCCGCGCGGCGGTCGAGGAAGCCCTTGCCGCCTGGCGTCAAGGGGTGCGCTGCGCCTGCGGTAAACCGCTTTGGGTGGCCGGCTCCGCCGTCGCCGGATACGGCTGTTTCAGCTGTATCACCGGAACGGACGAGCCCAACGGCGATCCGGAAATCGAGGCCGCCTGCCCGGACCAGTTTTTGGACGCTTACGACTCTCGGGATCGATTCGAAATGGTGAGCGAAATCATAAAAAATCATCCCCGGGACTTTCGCGAGCGATTGGAGGCGGCGGGGTTCGAGTGGCAGGATGACGAATACGATTTGCTGTACGAG
>JBJKPT010000511.1:0-3155 GCA_046706045.1 Desulfobacterales bacterium | reverse complement strand
CACTTTCCGGACCGGACGGCCGCACCCGCCGAAAAAAGCAGTGACATCCTTTCGTCCGACCGCCTTGAACGCACCCAACATCGCCCATCCTGGGATGGACACGGTTTAAGTCCGGGGATCGCGGAACCAATCGATCAGTTTGCTGGCAATGCTGATCCTGGGCGGCGTCGCCGGAAGACCATCCCGTGAAAACCATGCCGCTTCGAGGATTTCGGAGCGATCCACCCGGATTTCGCCGCCGGCATGCTCTGCGACAAATGCGACCATGAGGGAATTGGGAAACGGCCAGGGTTGGCTGCCGAAGTACCGGATGTTTTTCACATCGATGCCGACTTCCTCGTGGATTTCCCTCCGGATGCAGTCTTCAAGGGTTTCTCCGGGTTCCACAAAACCGGCCAGAACGCTGAAGAACGGTCCGCGGAAGCGCTTGTTGCGGGCCAAGAGGATCTGGTCGTCTTTCAGGACGGCAACGATGACCGCCGGGTTGAGGCGCGGGTAATTGATCATCCCGCATCCGGAGCAGACCTTGGCCCGTTCGTCCGTTTTGTCTTCGGTCAACCGACCGCACCGGCCGCAGTAACGGTGGTTCTGATCCCAGTCCACCAGCTGGTTGGCACGGCCGGCGACCCAGATGAGATCTTCCTGGATCCGGCCGAAGAGCGATCGAATATCCCTCCATTCAAAGGGCGCGGGAATCGGGCCGTCTTCCTCCCATTCGGCCGCATAGCAAAAATGATCGCCTTGCGTGCCGATATACTGCGGCCTGAGCGGGGGACGCCCCATCCCGGCAACATCGGAGGAATCCGGGATGCGGCAATTTTCTGCCGCGGCCGTCACGAGGAGTTTTCCCTTGTCGACGATGAACCACAGGGCCGGTCTCTTTGTATCGGATGGCGGATGAAGCCCGGGGATGAATTTCATTTTTCCTCTTTCATGACAGGGTTGTGCTCGACCCGCCGATTATACGGCGGAAACGAAAATTCACAAACGGCGATTTCGGGCCGGCCAAAGGGGGGCGGTGCCGGTTCAATCCGCAAACAGCCCCACCACCCGGAACCGGTCCACATCCACCAGACCGTGATCGGTGATTTTCAGTTGCGGGATCACCGGCAGGGCCAGAAACCCGAGACTCATGAACGGATCCGCCGGCCGGGCGCCCAGGCCGCGGGCCGCGGCCACCAGGGCGTCCATCTCGTGGCGAACCCGCCCGATGGGGTGAAGCGACATGAGGCCGGCGATGGGAAGTGCGAGAGCGGCCAGCACGCGGCCGCTCTCCACAACCGCCATCCCGCCGCCCATGTCGACCACGTGGGAAACGGCCGTGCGCAAATCCGCATCACCGGTCCCCACGGCCACGATGTTGTGGGAGTCGTGAGCCACGGTGGAGGCCAAGGCCCCCTTTTTCAGACCGAGTCCGCGCAGAAACCCCCGGCCCATGCGGCCCGTGCCATAGTGGCGCTCCACCACCACGATCTTCAGGATATCGGCGGCTGGATCCGGCACCACCTCTCCGTAGGAGATTCGGGCATCCGTGATCTCGGCCCGGGTGAAGATCTGTCCCGGGATCGCTTCGATGAGGCGGATGCGGCGGCCCCGGGCCGGAATGCGGAAATCGAGCCGGTCCATGGAAACGTTCATGGAAACGGGCACCGTGGCACGGGACGGTTCGTCCATGCCCGCCACGAGCGTTCCGTCCCTTGCCACCAGTCGGCCGGCCGCATAGACCCGGGACGGCACGGGATCGGCGAGATCCTCGAAGATCACCAGATCGGCCCGGCGGCCGGGAGCGATGGCACCCCTCCGGGTCAAGCCGAAATATTCGGCCGGGTGCAGCGTCGCCATCTGAACGGCGATGACCGGATCGAGTCCGGCCCGGATCGCCCGCCGTAGCATGGCGTCGATGTGCCCCTCGGCCAGCAGATCCCGGGGGGATCGATCGTCGGTGCACCACATCGTGCGGTGGGCCGTGCGGCGGGTGATCACCGGAAGCAGGGCGTCGAGGTTCTTTGCGCCGGTCCCCTCGCGGATCATGATGCGCATGCCGGCCGCAAGCTTTTCACGGGCCTCGGCGGCCGTGGTGCACTCGTGGTCGCTGGCGATGCCTGCGGCAAGATAGGCGTAGAGCCGCGGTCCAGAAAGCCCCGGGGCGTGCCCGTCGCAGGGTTTTCCCGCGGCTTCGGCCATGGCGAGCTTCGCCATGACCCGGGGATCTTCCGCGATGACCCCCGGATAGTTCATCATCTCGGCCAGGGCCTTCACCCGCGGGTGGGAGAGGTAGGGTCTCAAATCCTCCGGCGTCAACCTTGCCCCGGCGGTTTCCATTTCGGTTGCCGGCACGCAGGAGGGCAGGGCGATAAAGACCTCAACGGGGAGATCCCGGCTGTTTTCGAGGATGTAATCGATACCCGCGGTTCCCAGCACGTTGGCGATCTCGTGGGGATCGGCCACGACCGCGGTGGTTCCGTGGGGCAGCACGGCCCGGGCGAATTCGGCCACCTGCACCATGGCGCTTTCGATGTGCACATGGGCATCGATAAAGCCGGGGGCCGCGAACCGCCCGGCCAGATCCACACTTTCCCGGGTCGCGTAATCGCCAAATCCCACCACGTGCCCGTCGTCAACGGCGATGGCGGTCTTTTCAACCGCGCCGGTAAAGACGTTGATCATCCGGCTGTTTTTAAGAAGCAGGTCCACGGGCCGCTCGCCCCGGGCCGCGGAAACGAGCCGGTTTCGGGTGGCGGCGCTCATCGTTTTTCCCCGGCCGTTTCGTTACGGCAAAGCCTTTCGCAAAGAGCGCGCTCGCATTCGAAGGCGTCGGATGGGGCGATGATCCGCCGGTTCAGAAGGCGGCACGCCGCGGTGGCCAAGGCCCCCTTCGGTTCCCCAAACGCCGGGTTACCCTCGCCGATGCCCTGCACCCCGCAGCCTGCGGAATGAGCCAACGGGTCGCGTGCACGGCCGAATTTGTCCCCATTTCGCTCACCGAAGCACATCGATAGCATGCCTGACCCTATTCTGAATCCCTGTTGTTGATGGAACCGTAAAAAGCTTAAAAATGTTTTGTTTCAGGGTACATATCCGGGGTCGCATGTCAAGCATGGATGGGTACAGGGGCAACGGCCCCGTTACCTCCCAGCCCGTTTGATTTCGGCGGG
>JBJKPT010000510.1:0-2671 GCA_046706045.1 Desulfobacterales bacterium | reverse complement strand
GGCAATCGGCCGCGGCGGTCACCTTCTTCATCGGGGTCTACACCAACGCAACTATGGGCAGCTTCGGCGTCATCACGTTGCTGTCGAAAAACGGCCGCGATGCCGACGCCATGGCCGATTACCGGGGACTGTTCTTCCGCCGCCCCTGGCTTTCCGGCGTTTTCACGGCGCTCTTGCTCTCTCTTGCCGGCATCCCCCTGACCGCCGGCTTTGTCGGAAAATTCTATATCGTCTCCTCGGGCGTCAACACGGCCCTCTGGGGGCTGGTCCTCACCCTGGTCATCACCAGCGGTATCGGCATCTTCTACTATTTGCGGGTGATCGTGGCCATGTTCACCGCACCCGAGAAAGCACCCGTCGCTTCGGCGCTCCGATCGTTTACCATCACGTCAAGCGGTCTTCTGCTCGCAATCCTCTCCGGCCTGGTCATCTGGCTGGGGGTTTTGCCCGGCGCCCTGGTGGATTTGATCCAGAAAGTGGTGGGGTAAAGAACAAAAGGAGGCGTTGCCATGAAGAATCCCATGACGGCCGTGGCCGAGGCCATGCATCGGAGCGATCCCGCGGCCCGGGTTGCGTTCGAATTCCCGAATGGGGAGAGCGTGCGCTACGGGAAGGATCCCGCGGTTTGCCTGCGCTTCAAATCCGATGACGGCGCGCGGTCGCTCCTGAGCCAAGGCTTCCTCGGATTCGGTGAAGCCTATGCGTCGGGTGACATCGATGTCGACGGTGACCTCCAGGAATTGCTGCGCCTCGGGCTGACCATCGACTTCGACGATATGGCCCTTCCGATCCACCAGAAGCTCCATTTCTTCTTGAACCATCTGCGCACCAAAAACACGCTGCAACGGTCCCGAACCAACATCGCCCGCCATTACGATCTCGGAAACGACTTCTTCGGCCTCTTCCTGGATCCGAGCATGTCCTATTCCTGCGCCTATTTCAAAAACGATGGCGATTCCCTAGAAACGGCCCAGCAGAACAAATACGCCCACATCGCCCGCAAGCTCTTGCTGAAGCCCGGCGAAACCCTGCTGGACATCGGCTGCGGATGGGGCGGCATGCTTTTTTACGCGGCACGGGAGCGCGGGGCCCTGGCCACGGGAAACACCCTGTCGCGGAACCAGTTCGATTATGTCCTCGGGAAGATTTCCGAGTCGCGCGTTCAGGACCGTGTGACGGTGGCCCTCAAAGATAATCGCAGCCTGGAAGGCCGCTTCGATGCGCTCGTCTCGATCGGGATGTTCGAGCATGTGGGAAAGGCGTTTATCCCGGTGTATTTCGAAAAAATCGCCGGATTGTTGAAAAGGGGCGGCCTGGGGCTGCTCCACACCATCGGAAAGGATGTGGCAACGCCCACGGACAACTGGACCCTGCGGCATATCTTTCCCGGCGGCTACATTCCCGCGCTCTGGGAAATCCTTTATCACATGGGCCGGGCCGGCTTGACGGTCCTCGATGTGGAAAACCTGCGGTTGCATTACGCCCGCACCCTGGACGCGTGGGCGGCCAATTATGAAAAAAACGCGGATCGGGTCCGCAGCACGATGGGAGAGACGTTCACCCGGACCTGGCGCCTGTTTTTGAACGCCAGCGCCGCCGGGTTCAAATTCGGCGATACCCGGCTCTACCAGATCCTTTTCTCCAACGGCTTGAACAACGCACTGCCCATGACGCGGGCCCATATGTATTGACATTTGAATGGACCCATGGAAACCCAAAAGGACGGCAAATGAGCACAACACCATTCCGAGACATCCCGGACCTGCTGGAAGGATTGAAACGAAGCCCCCGGCTGTTGTCCGAATTCGTGAACGCGATCCCCGCAGACCGCTTGGATCGCCGGCGGGGGGAAGGGTTCTGGACCGTTGCCGAACACGCGAGCCATCTGGCCCAGGTGCAGCCGATGCTCCTCGGGCGCTTGAAGCGTTTCATCGCCGAAGCCCACCCTGAATTTATTCCTTACATTCCCGGACCGGATGCGGATGAACCGGATACCCCGCCGCGGATGGCGATGACCGAGGCGATCGCGCAATTCACGGACCTACGGAGTCAACAACTCGCGGTTCTTGAAGGCGCGGATGACGACGCCTGGCAAAAGCAGGGAAGCCACCCGGAATACGAACAGTACTCTCTCCACATCCTGGTCCGGCACATGCTGATGCACGACCACTGGCACATGTACCGCATGGAAGAACTCTGGCTGACGCGGGATGCGTATCTGACGAGCGTTGCCTAGGCGTTTTTGAGATAAAGGGAAAGCAACCGCGAACCGCCCGGTCGGAGATGAAAACCCACCGGGCGGCTCCTTCCGCGGCCCGTCACCCCGCAAAGGCCATAATCGTCTCTCCGGCCGCCTGCCCATCGGGTGTGCGGCGTCATCCATGCCCTTGAGGCCGAAAAGGGTAATTTTTCGGCCGAATGCCGGATTCCGGGATTTTTCGATTCTCACCAGGACGGCGCGCCGAAGTGAACGGTCGTCAACTGGGTGTTGACCTGCTTCACCTGCTCGATGGTCAATTTCTCCACCAGGCGTGTGTGCATACCGCCCTGGAGATAGGGCGCATCGTGTCCGAACGAGACCACCTCGCTTCCATTTCCCGTCGCAACGGCCACATGCGCAAAGTATGGCGCATCTTTTCCGGAAAAGAATACGGCATCTCCGCGGTCGGGA
>JBJKPT010000509.1:0-1770 GCA_046706045.1 Desulfobacterales bacterium | reverse complement strand
GCAACGACCGTGACCCCGTTTTTGATGAGGTTTTTGGCATCCTTGCCGTTGATTTCGTTCTGGGTGGCGCTGGGAAATGCGCAGGCGGCCTTGTGATCCCAGAGGGGGTTGTGATCGGCTGCGGGATCGACTTCGGTGTAGACGCTGCCGGCAAATTTTTCGGCGTACTCCTTGATCCGGCCCCGGCGCACGTTCTTTAACGTCTTCACGAATTCAAGTTTTTCCCGGGTAATGCCGGCCTCGTCGAAAATGTAGCCGTTGGAGTCGGAAAGGGTGACCGGCCGGGCACCGAGATCGATGAGTTTTTCAACGGTGTACTGGGCCACGTTTCCCGAGCCGGAGACAAGACAGACCTTGTTTTCGAGGGTCTGATTGCGGGTGGCGAGCATTTCCGCGGCAAAATAAACGCAGCCGTAGCCCGTGGCTTCGGGCCGGATCAGGCTCCCTCCCCAGTTCAGGCTCTTGCCCGTAAGAACGCCGGTGAATTCGTTTCTCAGTTTCTTGTACATCCCGAAGAGGTATCCGATTTCCCGGGCGCCGACGCCGATGTCGCCTGCCGGGACATCGGTGTCCGGGCCGATGTGCCGGAACAGCTCGGACATGAAACTTTGGCAAAAGTGCATGACCTCGGTATCGGACTTGCCCTTGGGGTCGAAGTCCGATCCACCCTTGCCGCCTCCCATGGGCAGAGTGGTCAAGGCGTTCTTAAACACCTGCTCGAAGGCCAGAAACTTCAGGATGCCGAGGTTGACCGAGGGATGGAACCGGAGTCCACCCTTATAGGGCCCGATGGCGCTGCTCATTTCAATGCGGAAGCCCCGGTTGACGTGGATTTCTCCACGATCGTCCATCCAGGGCACCCGAAAGAGGATGACCCGCTCCGGTTCCACCAGGCGCTCCAGGATCTTCGCTTCGCGATAGACCGGGTTCTGGTCCAGAACCGGTTTGATGGTCTCGTACACCTCGGTGACGGCCTGATGGAATTCCCTTTCCTGGGGATCCTTTTCCTTTACGCGTTGTACAATGTCTGACATGAAGTCCTCCCGTAGAAGTTTGGTGCATATCGGAACCATGAGGGTTTCGACACGTGACCCACACTCCGTAAGCATAGCCCCCGCAATTCCCTCTTTGCCAGACGGAATTGTGTTCGGCGCCGTGATTATCGGAATACCCTGGGCCGGTCAAGAAGAAACGACTAACTTTTAAAAATAGTTGGCTATCCATGTTGCGAACCGCTTGACTTGAAACGATTCGCATAAAATCATAGACGTCCCCACCTTATTCCGGACTAACCAAATTCATACGGACGCCTCAAGCCCGCCAAACAAATCCATGAGAGCCTCCCGACAAACGGGCGACAAAGCCATCGAACCCAGGAGGCGCATTCCCACATGAACGGTTGCAAAGTCGATCTGCACGTCCATTCCAGCCATTCCCGCAGACCTTCCAGCTGGATCCTCCGGAAGCTCGGCGCGGCGGAAAGCTACACCGATCCGGCACGGCTTTACAAAACGGCCAAGGCCCGGGGGATGGATCTCGTCACCATTACGGATCACAACACCATCGACGGGGTCCTCGAAATCGCCGATCACCCCGATGTCTTAGTCAGCGAAGAGGTGACCACTTATTTCCCTGAGGACGGCTGCAAGATCCATGTCCTCTGCTGGGGGATCGACGAAGCCATCCATGAGGACCTGACGCGGCTGCGTCCCAACATCTACGAGCTGGCAGCCTATCTTGCGTCGAGGGGAATCCCCCACGGCGTGGGCC
>JBJKPT010000508.1:0-4360 GCA_046706045.1 Desulfobacterales bacterium | reverse complement strand
TCTTCAGAAAGTCTTCCCGGTAGTACTGGCGAAGGCTCGGCAGATCGTGCAGGATCGAGTGCAACCGGTTGAGGCGGTCCTGCCGATCGGGCAGATCCGATTCCTCGACGGTTTTGATGATGTCGAGAACCTCCCGCTTGAGGCGGATCAGGCTTGCGGTGTTGATGGCCTGCTGGAGCCGGTTGATTTCTTCGGCATGGGGCATCTGGCCGGCGGCATAGTCCTTGAGGTTGAACAGTTCCAGCCGGGAAACCATGCCGCGGCAGTCGTAGAGAATTTCCAGGACGTCGGCGGCCGCAAGATTCGTCAATCCGAGGGTGACCCGGTAGACCGAGGTCAACCCGGCAAGCCGTTCCAGCAGGGTTTCCGGTCGCAGGGTCATCAGTTCCGGCGTGTCGGCGGCCGTGGAGGGGACGAACGGGTTGGGCAGATCGGTGTTTTCTTCCGGCGAGAGGCAATGCTGAACGGCCTCGTCAAGCTCCGAAAGAACGGTCGCAGCCCCCGGGGTCGCCTCTGCCGGCCGGCGGCCGACGGCCTCGGTCAGGGCCGATCGGATCATGGCCGTCAGGTGGAGGACCGATTTTTCCCCCACGCCGACAAAGGCGTTGAAGGCCTCTTCGGAGATGAGCGGCAGATCCACACCGAAGGTTTTCGCGAGAACATGGCGGTGCCGGTCGTTGTAATTGCCCAAAAGGGCCATGACCTGGCGCTCTTTGCAGGCGGACACCGCACGGCCTGCCGCCATGAATTCGGCCACCTTCGGTTCGGAGAGAAAAGAAAGGAAGTCCTGGGTGTCGATCAGCCCCCGGGGAACCCAGATCAGCTGCACGTAGCGGTTCCGGAAGGGGACGTTGAATTCCACGCCGATCCTCAGATCGATTCCGAGAATCCGGGCCGCGGTGGCGAGTTCCGCGACGACTCGGGCCTCGATGTGGTTGTAGTAGATGACCCGGAGACGGCGGAGTCCCTTGATCCAAGCGTCCATGAGCAGGTGGGTCGGCGTCTTCCGACCCTTGGTGTGCACATCGTGGACATGGTAGTCAAAGGCGATCTGGTTCCACTCCTCCGGCATTTCCAGCAGGTGGTAACGGGCGAGGAATCGCCGGACCGGCCGCGGTTTTCCGGATGCGACCGCGCGGAAATCGTGGGCCAGTTCGAGCTGCCGTCGGGGTTGCCCATGAGCCCGGACAAGGGTCTTCATGATTTGCAAAAGCACCCGGGCCGTGTTTCGGGGCATGGGACCGTTTGCCGTGTCGATGATTTCCGAGCGCAGCATGTGAAGGGCCGCCAGCCGATCGTCCACATCGCCGATTTCCAGGGAGTTGAGGAGGTAGGCCACGGCATAGGCGGTCCGTACCCCCTTGGATTCGGCCATTTCCTTGATGCCGTTGGGATGAAAGACGGGATAGTAGGTTTTTCGCAGGTGGGCATTGCCGTTTCGGTTTTCGATGACGTCGTTCACCGTTTGGATCAATTCTCGGTCGCGGCGGTCGAAAAACATGGGCATCGAGACACCTTCCGGGGGTTGGTGGCCTTCGCAGGGACGGGGCCATCTTATCAACATACTGCAAAGAAATATGCCGACAATACCAAACCGGGTGTTTACGCCCCGGCATTATGTGGATGCAAGCTGTCGGGCACAGGTGAGGAATTCGGCATGGGCGGCTTCAAAACGGGTCATGGCCGGGTGTATGCGTTGGGCATCGCCGGCGGTGCAGGCGGTCTCGAGGTTCCGGGCGGCTTCGGCCAATGCCATGGCCGAGATGTTGTCGGCCGCGCTCACGACGGTACGGGCCACGCTTCGGGCCGCATCAAAATCCCCGGCCTCGACCAGCGTGCGCAACCGGTCCGGTGCCGCATCGTAGCGAAGACGGAATTCTTCAACGACCCGTGCAAACAAACGCCGGTCGTTATGAAAGCGCGCCATCGCGGCTTCCAGGTTCACGGCGGGCGATGACCCTGGAAATCCGGGTACCGGTCCGGTTGCAGAAGAGCAGAACCCATCCCAGGATTCAAGCGCATCCCAGTCGACCGATTCCCCCGTGGCCGGAAGCGCGCCGGCGATGGCCTCGGCAAGGCGCGTTTTTTTCACCGGCTTTACCAGGAATCCGGCGATTCCGGCTTCCTCGGTCCTGCGGATGTCGTGGTCCCGACCGAACGCGCTGACCGCGACCACCGGCGGCACGGCGGCCCCGAAGCGTTTCCGCAGGTTCTCGACCATCGATACGCCGTCCATGCCCGGGAGGCCGAGATCGAGCAGTATCATGTCCGCCGGAGAAGCGTTTTCGGCATTCTCAAAGGTCTGGATGGCCTCTTCGGCGGATTCGGTGGCCGTGGCCGTAGCCCCCAGGGAGTCGACCATGCGGCAGAGTATATGGCGGGTCGAGCGGTTGTCTTCCACGATGAGCACCCGAATGCCTTTCAGACGCTCGGGGAGAAGCAGGGGCACGCTCATTTCCCCCGTATCGATTTGGAACCGGGCCGTGAACCAGAAGGTCGCGCCGGCACCCGGCCGGCTGGCAACGCCGATCTGGCCGTCCATGAGTTCCACAAGCTGGCGGCAGATGCTCAAACCCAGGCCGGAGCCCTCGTGTTGCCGGTCCGGCAACCGGTCCGCGCTGGTGAAGGCGTCGAAGAGGTTTCCCTGAAGATCCGGCGAAACGCCTTCTCCGGTGTCGCTCACCTGAAATCGCAATTCGACGGCATCGTCGACATGATTGGCCCTATTGACGCCGACGAGGATTTCCCCCTTGCGGGTGAACTTGAATGCATTGTCGACGAGGTTTACAAGCACCTGCCGCAGCCGCAACGCGTCTCCGATCAGCTGTTCCGGCACTTCCGGAGAGATATCGACGATAAATTCCACCTCGGATCCCGCGGTGCGCTCCAGGAAAAGATCGATCAGGTCTTCGAAAACCGTGCGTAGAAGAAACGGTTCCGGTCGGATGGCGAGTTTGCCGGCCTCGATGCGGGAATGGTCGAGCACATCATTGACGAGGGCGCGAAGGGTGGCCCCCGATTGCTTCATCAACCGCACGTATTCTCGCTGACGATTGTCGAGGGGGGTGTTGCCGAGCAGGTCACAGAGGTTCAACAGCCCGCTCAGCGGGGATCGGATCTCGTGGCTGAGATGGGCAAAAAACCGGCTTTTGGCTTTGTAATCGGCGTCGGCGGCGTCCCTGGCCGTTTCCAGGGCCACCGTTTCCTCTCGCAACCGGGCCTCGACGGTCATTTCCAGGGAGACGTCCATGAGCATCCCGCTCGACAGGCAGATCCGGTCGGATTCAAAGTGGCGGATGACGGCATGGTCTTTCAGCCACAGAAATCGTCCGGGGTCGGGTTCGACCCGGTAAACGGCTTCCACCCTGCCGGCGGCAACGTTCGAGGCGCGAAATGCCTTGCGGTTGCGGTGAAGGTCTTCGGCAAAACAGCGCCGATCGCCGATTTCTTCTTCCGGGGGCTGGAAAGAATAGACCCGGCGTTCGCGCACGCTGCTTCGGAACCGGCCGGCAAGGTTTTCCGAAGTGGCGTTGAAAAGCCGGATAAACGCCCGGCTGGCAAATTCGTACCAGATGTCCGAGCCATCGTCATGCCAAGCGGCAATGTAATACAGAAACGGTGTATCCAGTGCGTCGGCTTCCCCAATCCGCCGAAGGCATAGCGAAAGATGGGCGGTGAGCTCGGGGCCGAAGCCGCCGCCGAGGATTCGACCGCCGTAATCTTCCGGAGCATGGGACGAGTGATGCGTGGGTGGGGTCATGGTTTCGCTCAGGTCTGCAATGGATGCGAAGAATATGAAAATGGGTGAACGGCCATCCTCGGATGTTTGATTTTTCCGCCGGCTCAAAACGGACGGGCGATTTGAACCGCCGGAACAGCGCACTTGTCAAGGATTCAAATCGATCTGCCCACCACGGAAATTGCTCAAAAGGGCCATTTGGGGATGGGCAGTCAAAGCGATGCATGATATTATCAAGACAGGCTTTCGGACGCAAGTTCTAACTTTTTAGAATCTATTGCAATTCGATTCATGGCCAATCGTCGTCAACATCGCGAGATCATCCCGGAGCATTGCTGGCCGCCAGTGTTGCCGCCCTGGCGCAGCCCCGGGGAGTGGGCAGAGGCCGTGCTCGCCTTAAGGCAGCCGGTCGAGCGTCGCCCTGTAGTTCTTCGCCTCATGCTGCCTCATGCCGAACGGATGCGCGACATCTACCGATTCGTGTTTGCCCACAGGGATGCCTTCTGCAAGGCGACGTGCCCGGGGTGCCGGGAGGTCTGCTGCGCCCTGGCCCGGGTCTGGTACGATCCTGTCGATCTTCTTTTTTTGCTGACGATCGGCCACCGGCTTCCGCCCGGGCAG
>JBJKPT010000507.1:0-3066 GCA_046706045.1 Desulfobacterales bacterium | reverse complement strand
GTGGAGTGCCGGCGCGGGACGCTTTATAGTGTCCATCCCAAAATGGCCCTTTGCCGCGATTTCCCCGTTGGGCGCCTCGATTTGAATCCTCGAAACAGCAACGCGATGGCTCCGGTTCAAATCGTCCGCCCGCCTTGAACTCACGCAACATCGCCGATCCTGGGATGGACACGAGACGGCCGCCATCGTCGGATGCGGAAACGGGGCACGAAGGATTTATACGCTTCATGGGTTTTCCCGAAACCGATTTTACCCGCCTGATCTATCGATGCCCGGCTTGCGGCGCCTTTGATTGGCTGGCAGCAAATCGCTGCAGGCACTGCCGGGCGAGCGTCGCGCTGGTCGATATCGACCGGCTTTCCATCAACGGCCGGATCGGTCCCATCGCCGACGGATACGATCGGGTCCTCGGCTTTCCCCTTCCCGACGGGAAAGACCGGCCCATTGTCTCCGAGGCCGGCGTCCGGTTTTCCGAGGAGGCCCGCCAAGGGTCATTCCAGGGGCTCGGCGGGCTGCGGGCAAGGCGTTACGGCCGCCGATTCCGGGACCGGGGGGTTTTGTCTCTTTTTCCCAAAGGCCTCGTTTTCGAAGGGGGCCGGGTCACCCGGTGCATGGCGGCTTCCGCGATCACCGGCGTCACCACCGAGTCGGGCACCCTGATCCTCTCCTGCCGGGGATTTCTTCCCGCGTTTTTCGATTTTTCCCGGGGCCGCGGCAAGATGTTTGAAGATCTGGTGCGCCGGGTGATCGACCGGCACCATGCCCGGATTCGGATCCGCGAATATTACCCCCGGCTGCGGGGAGAAGACCGGCCCCGGCGACCGGCCCCGGTTCCCGACAACCGGCCCCTGGGCCGGCGCGTCCGGTGGTCCCGGATGCTTGCCCAATCGTCGCCCGGACCGGGGGTCCGGATCCTGACGGACCTGTTGCGCCGGATCCTTGGGGCGGTCTTCGAGGTCCGGATCGAAGGCGCCCATCACGTGCCGATCGACGGCCCGGCCGTGGTGGTAAGCAATCATGCCTCGTTTCTCGACGCGATTTTTCTTGCCGTTTCCTTCCCGCGGGGGATCCGTTTCATGACCAAAAATTCACAGTACGACCACCCGGGGCTGGACCGGCTCCTGGCCGCCGCCGGCACCTTTCCGGTCCGGCGCTACGCCGTGGATTGCCAAGCCGTCCGAAACGCCGTCCGGGTGGCCTCCCACGGGCACATCCTCGGTCTTTTTCCCGAAGGGGAGCGTTCCTGGGACGGGCGCATGCTGCCCTTTCGCCGCGGGAGCCTCCGGCTGCTCCTTGCCCTGGGGGTTCCCATCGTGCCGGTGGGCATCTGCGGGGCCTACCGCCTCATGCCCCGCTACACCAAACGATTTCGCCGGGGCCGGGTGGTGCTCCGCGTCGGACCGGCATTTTCTCTCGGCCCCATCGCCCCCGCCGCCCAGGACGAGGCCGACATTGCCGCTGCCGATCAGACCCTTTCGGAGCGTATTCGTGCCCTGATCGAGACGCCGCGCGTCCAAGCCCAGGACACCGAGCCGTCGTCCCGAATCCGGGCGTGATCGGAACCGGAGATCGCGGGGTGCGCGGCCGAACCGATCGACCGGTTGAAACACGAAAGGAAAACCAGATGATGCCATACGAAACCGAGCGCCGCGCGGTCATCGACGCGGCGTGTTGGCTCTCCGATCGGGGGTATTTTGGTACGGAACTCAGTGCGGGTGGAAACATCTCGGTGCGCATCGCAAAAACACCGAATATCGCCATCACCCCCTCGGGGCGGCCCTATGCCGGGCTTACCCCCGAGGCGATTTGCATTCTCAATGCGGGGGGCAAAACGGTTAACGGGGATTTCGCGCCGAGCATCGAGAGCGGGATGCACCTCGGCATCTATCGGAACCGTCCCGACATCGGTGCCGTGGTCCATACCCACCAGCCCTTTGCGAGTGTCCTTGCCGTGGTCAACCGGCCGATTCCGGCCCTCTTCGACGAGGTCACCCTGGCCCTGGGCCGCCGGATCGCCGTAATCCCCTACGCATTGTCCGGCACACCGGAACTGGTGGCCCGAGTCGTGGAGACGGTTCAAAACGGCTGCAATGCCTTCATCATGCAAAACCACGGGGCCCTTTGCCTGGGGGCCACGCTGGAAAAGGCGATGAAAAACGCCGAACTGCTGGAAAAAGTCGCCAAGGTCTACTGCCGGGCCCTGGCGATCGGCGAGGTGAGCGAATTGCCCGAGGCGACGCTGCGGCGCTTCGATGCGCTGCGGGGCATAAAGGAAGGCATTTGAGCCGGAGAACTCGAATCGATCCAAATTCCGAATCCCGAAATCGCCGGCTATGCCGGTGATTTCAACACATCGATCATGGAAAACACCCGGCCGGCGGCGTCGGTTTCCCGGCTGAGAAAACGCACCGCGTCCAGGGTGCCGAGAACATAGACGTCGCGGCCGTTGACGTTGTGGGTGAATTCGAAGCGGACCGTGCCGTCCGGCGAAATCAGGGTGTAGGTGTGCCATCCGTGGCCGTCGAGGTATGCCTCGGGAATGCCCCAGTCCTTTTTTTGAACGGCCGGGTCCCGCTCCTTGTGGATTGCCGCCACGTCGAAATCGATGCCCAGGTGGTTGAAGGCCCCGACCACGGCTTTGGCCGTGCCGCTCGTATCGGCCTTGCCCTTCTGGTGACTTTCGCGCACGGTTAGGCGGTAGCCTGAAAAGAGCCCGGGAAAGGCGGCCGCAGCGTACTCCAGCATGGCCTGGAAGCCGACGATCGGCTTGGCCATGTTCGGCGCGATCACCGCGGGGATTGCGGAGGCGGCCACGGTCGCGGCCAGACGCTCACGGTCGCCGCCGGTGGTGCCCATCACAAAGGGCAGGCCGTGGGCGCAGTAAAATTCCGCGTTGGCGTTGACCGCCGCGGGATGGGTGAAATCCACCGCGATGAACGGGGCGTATGCCGCCTTGATCCCGGCGATGGCCGCCTCGCGCTGCTCGGGGCCGAGCAGGGAGAAGTCCCGGCCGGACACCGTGACGCCTTTTTCCCGGATCTCGGGCCCGGTCAGGGAATAGGGGAT
>JBJKPT010000506.1:0-5804 GCA_046706045.1 Desulfobacterales bacterium | reverse complement strand
CTCCGGCTTGCCTCGGAATCCCTTGAGAAGCTTGAATCCCTGGATGCCGCGGATCATTCGCCGGGCCGAATTCCGGTTGATGGGCGCCAGCCGGAAGGTCACGTCCTTGAACACCTCCACAAAGATGCCGCCCATACCGAACATCAGCAGCGGGCCGAATACCGGATACCGGTTCAGTCCCAGGATCACCTCTTCGCCCCTGGCGGCCATTTTTTGAACCAGGACCCCGGTGATTTCCGCATCGGCATCGAAGCGCCTGGCGTTTTCGACGATGGCGGCGTAAGCGTCCCGGACCGCATCGTCGGTGTCAAGCCCCACCTTGACCCCACCGGCATCGGATTTATGGATGATCTGGGGAGAAACGATCTTCATGACCACCGGATAACCGATGGACCCGGCGATGGCAGCCGCCGCATCGGCGGAGGTCGCCAACTCGGTCGGAAGGGTGGCAAGCCCGTAGCATTTGAGCAGATCGAGCCCTTCGAGTTCCCCCAGATAGGTCTTCCCGGTGGCCAGGCAGTCCGCGACGATCGCCCGGGCGCGGTCGCTGTCGTGGCGGAGGACAAAGGGGGCGAGGATCTGCCGGTTGAGCCATTTGCTGTAACGGTAAAGGGCGCCAAAGGCTTTGGCCGCGTTTTCCGGAAACCGGAAGGTCGGGATGCCGCGCTCCTGAAGGTAGTCGACGCCGGTGGAGACGTCGACGATCCCCATGAACACACAGAGGATCGGCTTTGGCGAACGTCGAGCGATCTTTGTGATGGCCTTTGCCGTTTCCAGCGCGTTGGTCATCGACTGGGGGGTCAAAATGACCAAAGCTCCGTCCACGCCCTCGTCTCGAATCACGGCCCCAAGGGCGTTTTCGTAGCGATCCGGGGCCGCATCCCCGATGACGTCCACGGGATTGTGAAGGTTGGCCGCCGAGGGCAGGTGGCTTGCCAGGGCTTCGATGGTCTCTTCGCTGAATTCGGCCAGCCGCAACCCGGAGGAAACGGTCATGTCGGTGGCCACGATGCCGGGGCCCCCGGCGTTCGTCACGATGGCGATCCGGTTCCCGTCCGGCACCTTGCGGCGGAGCTTTCCGAGGGCGCTTTCGTTTTTGTAGGCAAAGGCCGTGGCGAAGTCAAAAAGTTCGTCGATGGTGTCGACCCGGATAATGCCGGATTGTTCGAAAATGGCGTTGTAGACGCCCTCCGTGCCGGCGAGCGCCCCGGTGTGTGAGGCGGCCGCCTGGGCCCCGGCCGAGGTGCGGCCGGACTTGATGACCAAGACCGGTTTGGGATTGTCGCCGGAGGTGATCTCCTTGACCGCCTCGATGAACTCGTAGCCGCGGCGCAACTCTTCGATGTAGAGCATGATGACTTCGGTGTTCGGATCCCGGTGCAGGTACCCCAAAAGATCCAGCTCATCCACGTCGGCCTTGTTGCCGATGGAGATGAATTTGGAAAACCCGAATTCCCGGTCCGCGGCAAAGTCGAGCACGGCCGTGCACAGGGCCCCGCTCTGGGAAACGAAGGAGACGTTGCCGAACTCGGGCATCCGGGCCGAAAAACTCGCGTTCAGCCGGACGTCGGGGTTCGGGTTGATGACACCGAGGCAATTGGGGCCCACGACCCGAACCCCGGCCGTACGGCACATGGCGATGATGTCATCCTCGATGGCCCGGCCTTCGGGACCCACTTCCCGAAATCCGGCCGAAACGATGACGATCCCCTTCACGCCCTTTTCAATGGCGTCGGCCACGGCCTTTCGGGCCAGGAGCGGGGGTAGGATGATCATCGCAAGGTCCACCTCGTCGGGGATGTCGAGGAGCGTCGGATAGGCGCGCACGCTGGAGACCGAGCGGGCGGTGGGGTTGACGGGGTAGAGGGTGCCGGTGTAGCCGCCTTTCAAGATGTTGACAAAAATATCGTGCCCCACCTTGCCCGGGGTCGTGGACGCACCGACCACGGCCAGGGAAGAGGGCTCGAAAATCGCATCCAGTCTGTCCATGATTTGGTTCTTTCTTGGTTTTCGTATTCGGGTGATGTTTTGTTCATCGATGGTATCATGTTGACCGCAAAGAAGAATGTCTATGGGCTCTGCGGTCGCCGATCGCCTTTCAGTTTCAGGGCTTCGGCGTACACGTCGGCCCGTGGCAGCCCGAAACGCCGGGCCACCTCCCGGGCAACGGCCGACAAGGGGGCATCGGCGTCGGCCATTCCCTGGAGAAGATCGGCACGCACGCGGCCCATGTCCGGAAGAGCATTTTCCATCGCCCCGGCCACCAGCAGGGTGATCTCGCCGCGCACCGTCTCGCGACGGGCCAGTTCGGCCTTGAGGGTGCTCAATGGGCCGCGCAAAAATTCTTCGTGCAGCTTGGTCATCTCCCGGGCAACCACGGCCGGGCGGTCTCCCAGGGCGTCCATCAAGGCATCGAGCAATTCATTGATCCGCCGCGGGGATTCGAAAAAAATCAACGTCTCGGGCCGCTCGGAGAGCCGGGTGAGCGCCTCCCGGCGCTGAACCTTTTTTTTCGGGACAAACCCCACGAAGGTGAACCGGTCCGTGGGAAGTCCCGCGACGCTCAACGCCGTAGACACGGCACTCACCCCCGGAATGGGGACCACGCCAATCCTCTCACGGAGCGCGGCCCGGATCAGCCGGAAGCCTGGATCGGAGACGGTCGGGGTCCCGGCATCGGAAACCAGGGCCATATCTTTTCCATCGGCAAGGATCGCGACCAGTTCCGGGGTGCGCCGCTCGGCGTTGTGCTCGTGATAGGAGACCAGCGGGGTGTCAATGCCGTAACGGATGAGGAGCCGGCGCGTGTGGCGGGTGTCCTCGGCTGCGATCCGGTCCACGGATTTTAACACATCCAGGGCGCGCAGGGTGATGTCGGACAGGTTGCCGATGGGGGTGGCCACCACAAAAAGCCGGCCATTGGTCACCGGCTCCGGCATCTCATCGATAGGCGAGTTCGAAGGCATTTTTCACGATTTCGACTTCGGCGCCGCCGCCGCTGGTTTTCAAGGCCACAACATCGAAACGGGCCGGCTGACCGAATTGATCCGTTTCTTTTAGATAAAGCAGGGCCGCCCGGGAAAGATGCATCTGCTTTTCACGGGTGACGGCGTGTTTCGGGCCGCCGAAACGCTCGGATCGACGCGCCTTGACCTCGACAAAGACCAGGGTGGTGCCGTCCCGGGCGATGATGTCGATTTCACCCAGCCGGTTGCGATGGTTGCGTTCGATGATTTTGTATCCGGCCTTTTTCAGACAACGGGCGGCGAGGGATTCGCCGGATTGGCCGAAGCGTTGCAGTGGTGATGGCATGGCGCGGTCCATGGGCCCGGGGTCAAACGCAAAAACGGATATCGCCAAAAGCGAACCATTCGTCGCCGGTCCCGGCGCGGATCATTCGGTTGCCCCTGCTTCCGAGACTTCCCGAACGCCCCGGAACGTCTTGCGGTGGATTGGGCATGGACCGAATTGCCGAATGGCGGCTTTGTGGTCCCGGGTGGGGTATCCCTTGTGACGGTCGAATCCGAATTCCGGAAATTTTTCGTGATGGTCGCACATGATCCGGTCCCGGGTGACTTTGGCGATCACCGAGGCCGCCGCGATGGAAAGGCTCCGGGCGTCTCCCTTGACAATCGGGGTCTGGGGCAAATCGCTGGCGATGGTCCAAATCCCGTCGATGAAGAGACAATCCGGGGCCGGCACCAGACGGGCCACGGCCATGGCCATGGCGCGAAGGGAGGCGTTGAGGATGTTGATCCGATCGATCTCGCCGGCTTCCACGAGCCCCACGCCCACGGCCACCGCGCACTCCTGGATCCAATCGTACCAGGCATCGCGTTTCCGCGGCGTGAGCTTCTTGGAGTCGGTCAGCCCCGGGGCATCAAAGGCCGTGGGCAGAATCACCGCGGCCGCCACGACAGGACCGGCGAGCGGACCCCGGCCGGCTTCGTCGATTCCCGCAATGCAACGAAAGCCGTGTCGATGGGCCTGCCGTTCGAATTCGAGTAGATCCGGGACCATGAGGCGGCACCGCGTTCAATGGCGCGACCAGCGGCCACGCCGGGTCCGGGAAATCAATTCACCCGTTTTTCCCGGATGCGGGCGGCTTTGCCCCGCAGGTTTCTGAGGTAATACATCTTGGCCCGGCGAACCCGGCCGCGGGTGATCACCTCGATCCGGTCGATGGCCGGCGAGTGCATGGGAAACACCCGTTCCACCCCCACGCCGTAGGAAACCTTGCGAACGGTGAACGACGCCGTGGCCATGCCTTTTCGCTTGCCGATCACGACACCCTGGAAGGCCTGGATGCGCTCCTTTTCCCCTTCCTTGATCTTCACATGGACCTTGACGGTATCACCCGGAATAAAATGCGGCAGGTCCAGCCGCATCGTTTCACGTTCGATGGATTTGATCGCTTGCATAGTTCCCCCAAAAAACATCCGAAATAAAGATCCCGCCATGCCGACCGGAAAGCGGCGCCGATCCGGCCCGGGCTAAAATTAATGTTCTATATTGGATTTCCCGACCGAATTCAACCCAAAAATCCATCAGGTACGACCCAGGAGGCGATCGAGAATGATGGCGGTTGCGGCCCGGACCGACAGATGGTTGTAACCGGTCGGGCCGGTCACCGGGTCGAGGACGTGATCGGCGGCATCCATCAGCGACGGCGCAAGCCCCCAGGCCGTACCGAACATCACAAGCATCGGCGCCCCGGTATCCAGCATCTGCCGGCACCGGGAATACCCGATGCCCCGTGGCTGCTTCCGGGCGCAGGTGGCGATCGTCACCGGCGGTTCGCCCCACGCGTCACGCAGGTCGGCCACGGCCTCGGCCCAGGTATCGACGAGCCGGACCCGGTCGATGGCCTCACGCCGATTCGGGTTGTAGCGGGCGCCGTAACCATCGATCCAATGGGAAAGCAGCCGCCGGGCGAGGTGTTTCTGGTCTTGCAGGGGACTGACCACGTATAATCGGAAGGCGCCATAGGTTCGGGCCGATCGGGCGATGTCGTGCAAATCGATGCTGGTGATCGCCGAGGCGATGATCTCACCGTTCTTGTTGATCACCGGATGGTGAATCAACGCAATGCTGAGTCTGTGCTCGGATGAGGGCATCGATGGTTTCCCGCCAGGATTTGAGAATGTCGATTTCGCGTGGCTCCAGGGGCCGGCGCGTCAAAAGATCCGGCCGGAAAAGCAGGGTCCGGGCGACGGCCGTCTCGAAGCGCCAGCGGGCGATGTCCGCATGATTGCCCGAAACCAGCACATCGGGCACCGCGCTGCCTTCGAAAATCCGCGGGCGGGTAAAGTGCCCGTGATCGAGCCGATCGGCGCTGAAACTGTCGTTTTCCGCCGAGTCGTCGTTTCCCAACGCGCCGGGCACCAACCGGATGACGGCGTCCATGATCAGCATGGCCGCCAGTTCGCCGCCGGTGAGGATGAAATCGCCGACGGAGATATCCAGGTCCGTGCAATCGGAGGCGATCCGTTCGTCGATGCCCTCGTAACGCCCGCAGAGAAAAATCAACCCCGGCAACCGGGCCAATCGTCCGGCCATGGCCTGATCAAAGGGGCGACCCTGGGGGGTGACGTGCACGACCGCTGAGTCGGGGTTTTCCTGCCGGACCCGCCGGATGGCCGCGGCCAGGGGGCCGGGGGTCATCACCATGCCGCAGCCGCCGCCAAAGGGCCGATCGTCGGTCGTCCGGTGCCGGTCGGCAGCAAAGGCCCGGATATCGATGGGTTCAAGCGACACCCGGCCGGCGCTGATGGCGCGCCGGACGATGCCGTGATCCCGAAAGC
>JBJKPT010000505.1:0-2426 GCA_046706045.1 Desulfobacterales bacterium | reverse complement strand
GGGCCTTCGGGGCCGCGGGCGCCGCCGGGGCTACGGGCGCCGCCGGGGCCGCCGCCACCGGCCGCACCGTCCGCACCGCCGGGCCGCCGCCCATATCCTCCACGGCCACCTCGAACCCCTCGTCGTCCACGAAGACCTTGAAGGTTCGAAGATTTTCGCCCTTTGCCGGGGCCGCTTTCTTTTCCGTCAGTTGGCCGGCCCGGGCCTTTCGCACCAGCTCCTTTTCCTTCAGGGCCTCCTCGAGGCTCTTTGGCAGCAGCTCCTTGGGCGGCTCCTCCTTGCCGTACTTGTAGCTCAGGAATTTCTTCCCCGTGACCGGGTAAAGGGCGTAGGTCACCAGATCGTCCAAGTCGGCGGCGAGATCGCCGATCTCGGCCTTGGCCTTCTCGAGCTCGGGTTCCAGGACCTCCGCCGGCCGGCAGGTGATGGGCTCCTCCCCGCGTTTGTAGCCGGAAAGGGCCTTTTTCTGCACCGCGGGATCGATGGGCACCGCGGTCTTTCCGTAGAGGCCGTAGCAGAGGTCCTTCACCTGGGCCGTGATCATCTTGTAGCGCTCTTCGGGGGTGTCGAAGAGGACGTTGTTGACCGTCTGGATACCTACGATCTGGCTTGTCGGGGTGACCAGCGGGACCTGGCCCAGTTCCTGTCGCACCCGGGGAAGCTCCCGGTAGACGTCGTTGACCCGGTCGAGGGCATCCATTTCCCGGAGTTGGTTCACGAGATTCGAGAGCATCCCGCCCGGGGTCTGGTGCAGAAGGACGTTGATGTCGATGATCGAAACCTTGGAGTCGTCCAGAAGGTGCTGGTACTTCGGCATGATCTCCTTTTCGAGCTTCTCGTTGATCCGGGCGAGGAGCTTGATGTCAAAGCCCGTGTCCCGGTTCGTGCCGAGAAGGGTCATGACCAGGGGCTCCACGGCCGCATGGCTCGTGCGGTAGGCATAGGGCGACATGCAGGTGTCGATGATGTCCACCCCGTCCTCGATGGCCTTCAGGTGCGTCATCGGGCTCATGCCCGAAGTAAAATGGCTGTGCAGATGAATCGGCGGCTTCACCTTCGCCTTCAGGGCCTTCACGAGTTCGTAGGCGTCGTAGGGGGCAAGCAGCCCGGCCATGTCCTTGACGCAGATGCTGTCGGCGCCCATTGCCTCCAGGGCCTTGGCCTTTTCCACATAGTAGTCGATGTTGTAGACCTCGCCGCCCATGCGCGGTTCGGTCATGGTGTAGCACATGCAGCCCTGGAAGTGCTTCCCGGCGGCCTTGATCGCCGGCACCACGGTCTCGAAGTTGCGGTAGTCGTTCAGCGCGTCGAAGGTGCGGAAGATGTCCATGCCGTTTGCCGCGGCCCGCTCCACGAAGAGCTTGGCGAGATCGTCGGCGTAGTTCCGGTAGCCCACGAGGTTCTGGCCCCGAAGAAGCATCGAAAACGGCGTCTTCTTGAAGTAGCGCTTCAGGGTGCGGATCCGCTCCCACGGGTCTTCGTTCAAAAACCGGTGCATGGTGTCGATGGTGGCCCCGCCCCAGGTCTCCACGGCCCAGAAGCCTACCTCGTCCATCATCTCGGCCACCGGGATCATGTCCTCGGTGCGGCCCCGGGTGGCAAACAGGGACTGGTGACCGTCGCGAAGGCTCAAATCTTCGATCTTCACCGGGTTCTTGGCCGCCGGACGGTCCGCGGCGTAGTTCATCTTGGTCTTCTTCACCTGATCGTGATCGCTCATCGGTATCTCCTTATCGTTCATCCCTTAAAAAAATGGGTTCATCCCCGGAGTGCGCGGAAAACGTCTTCTACTCGCCCGCGGCGGCCGGCATCTCCGCGGAGAAGGCCGCCCCGGTTGAAAAATACGCCCCGCGGGGGTTGCGCCTATCGCCAGGACAGGGACCGCAACTGCATGAGGGTCACCAGCTGCATCTGCTGCTGGCGGCCGGCAATCCCCCAGGGGCCGGCGATCCGGCCCGACGGCGCGGCGGCGGCCGCCTCGGCCGTCCCGGCCGCCGCCGGCAGCATCAACGCTTCTTCCTCGTTCTTGAGGCATTGCATCACCGCGGCAATGGCGGCGATTTTCTTCTTTTCTTTCACGGCGCTCTCCCGCTTGGTGTCGTTAAAAACGCTACGGTTACATGGGAATATTGCCATGCTTCTTCGGCGGCCGGGCCTCGCGCTTGGCGCAGAGGACCTCCAGGGCATCGATCAGCCGGGGCCGCGTCTCGCTCGGCCGGATCACCGCATCGATGTACCCGCGGCTCGCCGCGCAGTACGGGTTGGAGAAAAGATCCCGGTACTCGGCGTTCTTCTCCTGGCGTTTGGCTTTGGGATCCTCGGCCCCTTGGATCTCCTTGCGGTGGATGATGTTCGCCGCTCCTTCGGCCCCCATCACCGCGATCTCGGCCGTCGGCCAGGCGAATGCCATGTCCGCCCCCAGGTCC
>JBJKPT010000504.1:0-3363 GCA_046706045.1 Desulfobacterales bacterium | reverse complement strand
GAATACGGATGCCATCGCTCATATGCGCTTATTTCCCGACGGAATGAATTCGTCGAACACCATAGCGCAATCCCGGCGCTGCGTCCATGGGGCCACTGGGTTCAATCCGGACAAACCGTCGTTTCAGGCAGGCCGAACGCGGTTTCCGGAATTGCCCGGAGAAATCGAACGAACGGAAATTCGTTTTCGTCATTGGCCATTGGGCATTGGGCACTGGCCGTTGGCGCGCCATTTTACCCGAACCGCCGGTTCTCGGGGCCTTTCCACTTTCGAATCCTGAACCGATCCCCTGTCCCTCCCTTAATCCTTGATCCCTAATCCTTAATCCTTTTTCGTATGGACTTGTGCCGCCTCCCGTTTTACGCTAGCCACGCACGAACCGTTTCTGAGGAATACTTCCGGAATTCCCGAGGGGCACGCCGTGAAAAAAGCGATCGTTGTATTGTGCGCCCTGATGGCAATCGGTGCCGGGGCGCTGTATTTCTGGTTGCAGAAAGAAAAGGAAATTCCGGTCCCCGTCATCCGGGCCGAAAAAGGCGCGATTACCGCCACGCTGAGCGCTACCGGGAAAGTGGTGAGCACGGAAGAAGCCGATATCGGCGCGCCGGCGTCGGCCCAGGTGATGACGGTCGATGTGGCCGAAGGCGACCGTGTCGCCAAGGGCGCCGTTCTCGCCCGCCTCGACGACCGTGAGTTGAAGGAAGAGACCCGGGCCGCCGAAGAATCCCTGCGGGAGGCCGAAGAAAAGGTCCACCAGGCCGCGAGGGATTACGAGGCCCTTCGCGCGGTGTTGGCAGCCGGCGGTGTTTCCCGGCAATCGGTGGACGATGCCGAAAGCCGGCTCAAAATGGCCCGGGCCGCGGCCGGTCGTGCCAGGGCCGGGCGCGACGCGGACCGGATCGCCCTCGGCAAACGAAACATCACCGCGCCGTTTGCGGGGATCGTCACCCGGAAGGGCATCCACCCCGGCGAATGGGCCGCCCCCGGGGTGGCAATCTTTTCCCTGGCAAAGGAAAACCGGCGAGAGATCGAGGTCATGGTCGATGAATCCGATGCCGGCCTGGTCCGGGTCGGCCAGCCGGCGGAACTTTCCTGCGATGCCTTTCCCGGCGTCTTATGGATGGAAACGGTCACGGCGGTCGCCCCGGCGGTGCGAAAGGAAGGCACGGCCAATTCCATCAAGGTGCGGCTCAGCTGCGGACCGGGGGCGCCGGATTTAAAGCTCGGACAGCAGGTGGATGTAAAAATCCATACGGCCCACCGGGACGATGTGGTGAAGCTTCCCTTCGAGGCCGTCATCAGCCGGGGCAACGATCGTTTCGTTGCCACGGTGGCGGGCGGCCGGGTCCGGTTCGTCCCGGTGAAAACCGGTATCGAGGATGCCCTTTCGGTGGAAATCCAAAAAGGGGTCACAGCCGGAGAAGAAGTGATCCTGCCGGAAGGAAGACCCTACACGGAAGGCGAACGGGTCAAACCCGTCTTCCGGGAGCCGTCGCAATCATGATTCGTCTTCGGGATATCCACAAGAGCTACCGGATCGGCGAGGTGATCCTGCCGGTACTGAAAGGAATTTCCCTTGCCATCGATGCGGGCGAGTTCGTGGCGATCATGGGACCGTCCGGTTCCGGGAAATCAACCCTTTTAAACATCATCGGCTGCCTGGACACCGTCGATTCGGGACGCTATTTTCTGAGCGGTGTCCCGGTTGAAGGCGCTACGGACGGGAATCTCGCGGAGATCCGAAACCATCGCATCGGTTTCGTCTTCCAGCTCTTCAACCTGATTCCACGAATCGATGCCGAACGAAACGTGGAACTACCGCTTCTCTATGCCGGGGTTTCCCGAAAGGAGCGAAAACGCCTCGCCATCGAGGCCCTGGCGCGGGTGGGGCTCCGGGACCGGGCCGCCCATTCGCCGGCAAAACTCTCCGGAGGCCAGCAGCAACGGGTGGCCATTGCCCGGGCCCTGGTCAACCGGCCGGATATCGTGATCGCCGACGAGCCCACGGGGAGCCTCGATTCCGCGGCCGGCAAAGAAATCATGGCGATCTTCTCCCGGCTCCACGGCGAGGGCAGGACCATCGTGCTCGTTACCCACGAGGAAGACATTGCGGCCTTTGCCCGGCGGATCGTCCGCCTTCGTGACGGCCGTGTGGAAATGGATACGCTCCGTCCATGAGCAAACGACTGACCCCGCGCATCGCAAAGGATATCTTTCTCGAGTCGCTCCTCGCCCTCAGGGACAACCGGTTGCGGACGATCTTGAGCATCCTGGGGATCACGGTGGGCATCGCCGCGGTCATGGCGGTGAGCACCGTGAGCAAGGGAGGGCGGTTTATCATCTTCTCCGAGTTGGAGACCTTCGGTCTCAGATCGGTCTGGGTGTACCGCGACTATGAGGATAAGGATCCCCATCGGGCGATCCGGTCCGGCACCGGGATCGACAACGCCGATTACACCGCCATCCGCGCGGCCCGATGCCCATCCGTGGACCGAATCACCCCCGTGGTCTACACGTTCCAGACCAAACTGCTGGTCCGAAGCGGCAACAAGTACGCCAATGCCCAGGTGAACGGCGTGGGGGCCGATTACCTTGAGATCAACAACGACAGCCTTCTCTACGGCCGGCCCTTTCGGGAGGAAGACATCACCCGCAACCGCCGGGTGGCCATCATCGGCACCGAGGTTTTGAACGATCTCTTCGGGCCGTTGAGTGAGCCCGTGAATCGGGAGATCCGGGTGGGGGAGCGAAAATTCACGGTCATCGGGGTGCTGACCCCCAAGAGCCGCGATTTTCTTTCGAGTATCGGTTCCACCGGCGGACAGGACGCCAACAACCGTCTCCTCATTCCCTATGCCCTGTTTCAGGAAATGACCACCGGGGACAAGGACATCAACGTGCTCCAGGCCCAGGCGAGCGCGGTGGTCGATGCCCAGGCCGCCGTTTCCCAGATCATCGGAATTTTGGAGCATCGGCATGGGGAACGCTTTGCCTACAAATCCCAGACCATGGCCCAATACATCCAGACCACCGACAACATCCTCAACTGGGTGTCCCTGATCGGGGTGGTGGCCGCCTCGGTCTCGCTTTTCGTGGGGGGCATGGGGATCATGAACATCATGAGCACCTCGGTGCTTGAAAGAACACGCGAAATCGGTATCCGGAAGGCCCTGGGAGCAAGCCGCAGGGAAATCCTGCTCCAGTTTCTGCTGGAGGCGATCCTGGTAAGCGCCATCGGCGGCATCCTCGGCCTGTTCCTGGGAATCGTGGCCGTATTCGCCCTGGCGCTCTTCACCCACATCCCGCTGGCCCCCTCCGGACCCATGGTCCTCGTCTCCGTGGGGGTTTCGATCGGTGTGGGCT
>JBJKPT010000503.1:0-6085 GCA_046706045.1 Desulfobacterales bacterium | reverse complement strand
ATCCCCACGGGGATGAACGGCAGCCGCAGCCGGGAAGAAAGAAAGCGCACCATCCCGGCCCGGCCCGGGCCCATGTGCCGGGGGTAGTAGGTGCCCTCGGGAAATACCACCACGCCCTCCCCCCGGGAAAGGGCCGCAACCACGGTCCTCAGGCACCGCCGGCTTTCCATGGGCCGCTGCCGGTTCAGGGGAATCCCGCCGATCCCCGCAAAGAGCCATCGGGTCCAGGGGCGTGAAAAAAGTTCCACCTTGGCCACGTAAAACAGCGGCCGGGGCGCGGCAATCCCCAGAAGCAGCACATCCTGCCAGCGCTGGTGTTTCGGCAACAGGATGAAGGCGGTGTCTTCGGGCAAGTGCTCGCGGCCCTCCACGGTCACGGCAAAAGCCGGCGCGAGGAGGCAGCGGGCCAGGAGCCGGACCGCGGCAAAAAGCCACGGAATCCGCTGCGGGGCCTCGGTCCGCCGGGGGGTGGCCCCTGCCGGGCACAGGAGGTCATCGGAGCCCATGGGAACCGGCCGGGGACAGGGCGGCGACGATCCGGGCGCCTACGGCCTGAATGGTTTTCATGTCCCCGGGGACCATTTTCCACCGGCCCATGGTCAGCTCGGGGCCGCCCTCCTGCCGGGGAACCAGGTGCATGTGGTAATGCATGACCACCTGCCCCACGGAGGCGCCGTTCAGCTGCAAGACGATGATTCCGGTTGGCCTAAAGGCCGTTTCGATGGCGGCGGCAACGGTCTTGGCGGCCCGGGCCACGGCGGCCAAATCTTCGACGGAAATGTCGGTTAAGCCCTGGGCGTGGGCTTTGGGGATGACCAGGGTGTGGCCGTCGGCCACGGGGTTGATGTCGGCAAACGCATAGACCCGATGGTCTTCATAAATTTTTACGCTGGGAATCTCCCCCTTGACGATCTTGCAGAAAATACAGTCGGTCATCGGCTGCCTCCTTTCCTTTCGATGGTTCCAATGGTGCCTGCCTGCGCGCGGGACCCCCATGGAAAGGTCCCTGTATCACAAAACCTCAGGATGCGCTTGAAACGCTTCCGCCGAGATAGCGGTCCCCCAATTCGGCGTGAATGACGGGAAGGGTTTCCGGCGACGGTGGGAGAAACTCGAAAACCAGCCGCAGAAAGTCCATGGTCATGCGATGGGTCGCCCCCCAGAGGATCTCGCATCCTTCGGGGGTGTCGATGCGGACCCCGGGAAAATCCCGGACCGTTTCCGGCCGGTCGCCGTTTTCCGAGGCCCGGAACCGGACCCGGTACCGGGTGTGGGCGTTGCGATCCATCAACCGGTCCAGGGGCGCGTAAACGATCCGAGCGACTTCCCGGTTCGGGAAAAAGCGTCGCTGCCAGGACACCCAGGCCACCACCGGGTGGATGATCCGCCGAAACAGCACGAGGGACTGGGGCGGCAGCCGGCCCAGCAGCCGGACCCCCACCGGCAGCAACCGGATCTCCTCAAAGGCTTCCCGAAGGGCCGTGGCGCTGATAAGGGCCAGGTGTCGGCTGTCGGCCGGGTGTTGTTGCCGCCACCATCGCCACCCGGGCCAGCGGGTCATGGGCATTCCGGGAATCGTCAGCAGCCGCGAAATGCCGCGATCGATCCCCTCGATGCCGCCGCCGGGAAAGCAAAGGTCCCCGGGCTGCCGCACCTGCTGGGAGCGCTTGTTTAACATCACGCAGGGTCGGCGCGAATCGCCGCAAAAAGGGCCCAGCATGAACAACACGACGGAATGCCGCGTAAGAACCGCATCCGTACCGATGACCGGAAGGGTCGCCGCGGCGGACTTTCGCAAGGTGTCGCCGATGGCATCGAGAAACCGGGGCGGCGTTGTCTGACTCGGGAGCATGGGCGCGCGCATCGACCGGCGGCCGGAAAGGGTTTCCCCGGAATCGCCGTCTCCGGCCGTTTCGGCGATGGGAAAAAATTACGTATCCGTGGATGGACACTAGATAAGGATCGTTCGGGTGTCAACACACCGTTTGAAATGCCTGAAAAAAACCGTTGCGGATTCAATGGCCATCCGGAATACTGAGGGATCATGAAACAATGGATACCGTTTCGGGAAGGCGAATACCTCGTTGAATCGGCGTTTCTGGTCAATGGGAAAAACACCGCCATCACCGTGGAAAACGCCACCATCGACATCCGCCAGGACGACCGGGGCCTGCGGCGCTTGACGGGCAGCGGCCGCATCCGGCCCTACCTCCTGGTCGAGATGCTGGAAGACGACGACCGGGTGGACCTCCTCCTGCACCTGGGCGGCGAGTTTTGCTACCGCCTGGAGCAGCCGGATGTGAGCGCCGGCAAGGTGTTCGCACCGGGGGTGCAGTCCGCGATGCGCTTTGCCCCCACCGCGCCCTGGACGCCCCTCACCCCGGAGGCGTTTTCCACCCTGAAATCCACGCTGACCTTTCTGGATCAGCACGATTGAAATGGAATCCGCGCCGCATCAACCGCCTGCGACCGGCCGGGGGAAAGAACGTTCTCGGCCCGCGCCCACCCGGGGGCCGAGCCGTCAACACCGGTCCTTCATCCAGTTTATAACCTCGCTGGTGACCTCGTCGCGGTTGGTTTCGTTCAGCAACTCGTGGCGGGCGCCCTCGTAAAAACGGACGGTCACGTCCCGGATTCCGGCCGCCGTGTAGGACTCGGCCACCGCGTTGACGGCCCGGGTGTTTTTTCCCATCGGATCCCGCTCGCCGGAAATCAGAAGGATCGGAAGGTCCCGGGGGATGGCGGCAATCTCCGCGGACCGGTACAAGTCCATGATGCCTCCGATCATGTCGGCATAAAATCCAGCAGTGAAAACGCCGCCGCACAATGGATCGGCCACGTATCGATCGACCTCGGCCGGATCCCGGGAGAGCCAGTCGAAATCGGTCCGGTTCGGCCGGAAGGGTTTGTTGAAATCGCCCAGGGAAAGGGAGGTGAGGAGCGGGCTGGGGCCTCGTCGTCCTTTTCTCAGGCATTCGAAGGCCGCAATCCATCGCCCGACGGTTCCCATAAACCCCGGGTTTCCGCCCGTGCCGCAAAGCACCACACCGGAAAGCCCCTCCCCGTGCCGGGAAATGTAGGCGCGGGCGAGAAAAGAACCCATGCTGTGACCGAAAAGCCACACCGGCAGCCCGGGGTGGCGTTCCCGGATCCGCTCCGTCAGCCGGGCCATGTCGCCGACCACCCGGTACCAGCCGTTGGCATCGCCAAAGTACCCGCGTTCCAAGGGATTCTTCACCGTCCGGCCGTGGCCGCGGTGGTCGTTGGCGTAGACCGCGAACCCGGCCCGGGTCAGGGCTTCGGCAAACCGCGCGTAGCGGCCGGCGTGCTCGGCCATGCCGTGGGCGATCTGGACCACGGCCGAGGGCGCACCGTCTCCGTCGGCCCGCCAGGCATAGGTGAAAATGGGTGTCCCGTCGTCCGATCCAAAGGAAAACGTTTCGGTTTGCATGGGATTCGGCCTTTTTGGAGAAAGGGTTGACAAGACGGCACCGCGGTTCCGGATGCCGATAGGAAACCTCGGCCCGCGCCGGGTCTTTTCGCCGGGGTTGCCCGGCGGTTCGTGCACGACGTTTTCGATGCGGAGATCGGCCCCCGCGCCCCTCGCATGGATTCCTATCATGACCATCGGAGCGAAAAAAGTCCCGCCTTTTTTGCCGAGACGAAAAAAGCCGTGATCCATCGGCGGCGCAGGCGGAAGCGGGCTCGTCAACAATCCGCTTTCCGGTCACCGGGCCGCAGCGGAGGAATTTGAAGGAAACGCGCAACCGGGCAAGACGGCCTCGAGCAATTGTTCGACACACACCTCCACCGACTGCCGATGGGTGTCGAGAACGATGTCCGGGCGGGCCGGGGCCGGATAGGGGGTGTTAAAGCCGATGAGGGTTTTGATGTCACCCTTCCGCGCACGGGCGTAAAGCCCCTTGGGATCGCGTTCGGCGCAGACGGCGATGGGGCATTGCAGATGGACGAGGACGAGGTTCGCGGCATGGGCGCGGACCCAGGCCCGGGCGTCCCGATTGGCGGTCAGGGCCGAGACCACGACCATGAGCCCGGCACCGGAGGCCTTGTTGGCCAGATGCACCAGGGTGCGCACCACCCGCAGCCGGTCTTCGGGGCGAAACCCGTGCGCAGGGCCGAAGAATCCGCGGACTTCGTCGCCGTCGTAGTGGACGGCCAAAACGCCCATCCGGCGCAGCCGGTCCACGAGCCGGGCGCCGACGGTGGTTTTTCCCGAAGAGGTCGGTCCCATGAGCCAGATGACCGGTTTTTCCGTTTCGTTCATGAGCGAACCGCCTCAAAAACCGCGTCGCCGGCCTCTTCCAGGGGCGGGAGGGATTGCGGCGACATCCGGTGGATGCCCGATCCGCGGAGCACCTCCTCGATGCTCGTGTTCGGAGTCCAGCATTCGTATTGGTCGATGAGCCGGCGTACCATTTCGACGGCTGCCACCGGGTGCCGGCCAATGGCGGTCTCGGCGGCAAGCACCAGGCCCGTGGCGCCCATGAGCAGGGTGCTGACCACGTCGTTGACCTCGGCGCGGGTCGGGTCGGCAGACAGGATCATGGACTCGAGAAGGTTGGTCGCCACATGGACCGGCCTGTTTACCGCACGGGCCATGGACACGATCCGTCGCTGCAAAAACGGAATCTTTTCGATGGGGACCTGTCGGGACAGGTCTCCGCGGTCGACGAGAATCTCGTCGGCGGTGGCGAGAATCTCGGATAGATGCAGGACTCCCTGGGCGCTTTCGATCTTGGCGATGAGGACGTCGCCGGGTCCCGTCAACTCGCGCATGGCGTCGACGTGTCGCGGATTTTCGGCAAACGAAAGGGCGAAATGCCGGATGCCCAACGCCTTTCCGATGGCAATGGCCTCCCGGTCCTTGGGGGTGATGGCCGCCAGCGGCAGGGGCCGGCTCAGGTCCACGGCTTTTCGGGTACCCACGTGCCCGTCGGCTTCCACCACCGCCAGGCAGTGGTCGCTAAAGGTTTCGATGATCCGGATGGCGGCCGAATCAAAATCGATGCGCAGGCGGTCTCCCGGTTCGAGCATCGGCCCCACGGTGGCCGGGGTCAGGGAGAGGTGCCGGGAGTCGCCCTCGATGGCGTCAAAGTGGACCGTGATCCGATCGCCCCGCCGAAGCGTCGCACCGCCACTGATCATCGCGCCGTTTCGGATCTGGGCACCTTCGCTGTCCAGGCACACGGGGACATCCGTCCAGGACCGGATGTTGTCGATGGCGTCGGCCACCACCGCCATCGGCGTGTGGGAAAGATTGATGCGGAAAAGGTCCACCCCGTATCGCGCCATCCCCTTGACGGTCTCACGGTTCATGCTGCTGGGACCAAGGGTTGCGAAAACCTGAATCTTCATTTTATCTTAGTATATTTTCAATGGGTTACATGATCCTCGGCCGGCTGCGGCGTATGGGCCGTCGGGATGATGAAATGCAAAGGGCGTGCCTCAGGAGAGGTTTGTCGGGTCCGGTGTCGGGGAACCTTATCCCAATCGATCCCGGTGAGATTCAACCGCCAGCCATCCGCCGGGGATATCCGGTTTGAGGAAGTCAACGTTCAACCCGGTAAACCCCGGCGTTGGTCGAACCGGTTGACAATCGGGACACCCGCCGATATTTCTTCCTTCCGGGTTTATGCGATAAGGAGATTTCATGTCACGATTTCACAACGCAATGGAAATATTCGCCCTGCTCGATAAATCCAATTGCCGGCAGTGCGGTGAAAAAACCTGCCTGGCATTTGCCGGAGCGGTCTTCACGAACCGAAGGCGCCTGGACGAATGCCCGAAGCTTCCTCCCGAAACGCTCGACCGGTTTGCCCCCGGGGCCGAAAGCAGGCGACCGGGCGAGCAAAAACGCGACGAGGCGTTGGCATCGCTTCGGGCCGAAGCGGCCGGCCTGGATCCCGCCGAAGCGTCGGCACGCACCGGCGCCCGGATTTCCGGAGACCGGCTGACGCTGAAGATCCTCGGAAAAGACTTCGGCGTGGACCGTACCGGCGCGATTCGGACCGATATCCACGTCAACCCCTGGATCGCCATCCCGTTTCTGACATACGTCCTTTAT
>JBJKPT010000502.1:0-6068 GCA_046706045.1 Desulfobacterales bacterium | reverse complement strand
ACCGGTCCATGAGTATTTTGGTGTGCGCACTGACGGAATAAAAAAAGATGGGGCTGGCGAACATCAATCCGTCGGCGCTCATCAATGCGTCGCGAACGCGGGAAAAATCATCCTGGATCACGCATTCCCCGGTGTTCAGACAACCGTAGATTTCCAGGCAGGGCGAAATTTTCAGGTCCCGGAGAACGATTTCCTCCACATCGGCCCCGGCGTCCCGGGCGCCGTCGACCGCGCAACGCAGCAATGTCGCGGTGTTGCCTTTTCGTCGCGGGCTTCCATAAACGGCGGCAATACGAATCATGGGTCCATCTCCATCCGGGCGGAGGGCAACGGCCGTCTGCTCACCGATTCGCGCTCACGGTCCGCGGCATCATGGGGTAATGCCGTGCTGAGATCTTTCGGCGGCGTGGCACACAATCCCCCGCAAGCGGCCGAAAATGCCTTTTTTCGATGTTTCGCACCCCCAGCCCATGGAAGAAATCGCCCGTGTACGGGTAGGTTTGTCAATGCCGCGGCCATCATCGCCGGCAGCCTGCTTGGCCTCATCCTCAAGGGAGGAATTCTTCAACGCTATCGGAATATAAGAAAACAAAACGGTCGTCCCCGGAAACCGCTCATTGGGATTCGACCGTTTGAAATGCTTTTCTTCGAATTTGCAAGCCAACAATATCAACCGCGATTGGCGTACATGTTGAACACTCGGCTGACATTCTGTGCGCGCCATTTCCCCTTGCCGGAAAATGTCGGCATGCTCAGCATTTCCAGGTGCTCGGCGATCAGCTCAAATCCGATGCCGTCTTCGCGCATGCCGCGGATGATATCGACGACGATTTCTTTTTCGCTTTTTTGGGCATCATCTGCCGATTCCGCAGAGCCGGCGGTCCGCTTGCGCTTGGGCGTCTCGGCGACCATGGGGGTGGCCGTATCCACGGCGGTCGCTTCCTGGGCGACCGGGAATTCCTCCGCATCCGTCATTTCCGTATCCGGTGCGGATTCGGCCGGCCCTGTCGCGGGATTTTCCACTTTTGCCCGATTCCGCGGTGACGCCATCTGGAGCCCCTGGGCAGCAGCAAAGAGCTGCAGATAATCGGCGATGCGTTCGACGGCATCGGCCACCCGATCCTGGGCACTCTGAATTCGGCCCGCGGTTTCCGTTATGGTATCGAGCGCTTTCTTGATGCTCGCCATCTGTTCACCGTCGTTGAAACGCCGGTGATGGGACGGTTTTTTCTCCCCCCGGTTCAATCGGTCCGGAACTCGGTATTGCGGGTTGTCATAGTTTTTGCGGGGACGGTCAAACCGTTTCCCGTTGTTGCGCAGGTTGTGTAAAAAATCATTCATGTAGTTTCTCCCAAAACGACGACTTTTGATTAACGTAACACGGTATTTCGCGAAGTTGGACAGGGAGCCCTACTGCGATGTCGAATTCAGCGATAAATATTGGGGGCGTTGTGTATTACGCTGATTTGATATATCGATTCAGAAAGGTCCGACCATTTCGTACTCTGCCGCTATATGGCCCATTTCAGAATTTTTGTCAAGTCTTTAATGACGGTTGGCCCATCTCTGAATGGTTAAAGTCCTCATGTTTTTTCGCTGAACCCGGAGACATAAATCCATTCGTGGGAGGCCCTTCCGCGGAAATTCGATCCATGGCATCCGTTTGCGGCCTTGCATGGATTATCCGCCTGAGACGAGAAATCTTTAATCAGGGGACGAAAAAAATTGTCGTTTTGGTAGCGTCGGGGCTTTTGCCGCCAGGTAGACGACGTGGTAAAGGTGTCAATTCTTGAGAAAGGGCTCGCCGATCGGCGGGCGCCCGGCCCGAACTCTCGCAGGGTAGAGGAGAAAAGAGACCATGAAAGATAAAAAGGGGCTGTATTACCATCCGTTTCCATCAAACCGACGGGTTCGGATGTACGTCCGGCGCGTGGGCAACAGCGTATGCTTTCGGATTTGGAACCAGGACGATCCCGCCCTGTGGGACGATCATGGGTGGATTCCCCACGAGGCCATCCGCCAGGCCATGGCCATGCATAGCGGCAAGGGGATGGATCCGCGACGCGCTTACGATCTGTCCGCAGCCATGGCGCTCCTGGACGAAGAGGCCGAGCCGGCCTGACCCGGAGACCCGCCATTTCCGGCCGCCGCCTTCCATCGTCGCGACGTGTTCCCGCTCCCGGCAAGGGCCGGTTCATGGGTGCGGGTCAAGCATCGCGGTCATCTCGCACCGATGCGGCCGGGCCCATCCCAATCGGTACAAGCGGCCGCCAACCCGGCAAAAAACGAGATCATCGTGAAATCAGGAGGAATCTTTATCGATGGGAAGGCGGGGCCGGTCGAGGGGGCGGGTTTTGGATCGCCAACGGGTGCCGGAGGAGGGAGGTTGGGGGATTTTTATCTAAGTTCTTGACAAAAAGGCAGTTTAGCCAATAAAAACAATATAATCGACCCATCGTCCCAGAGTATACCCCTCACAGGAGCGCGCGGCCATGACCTTGACCAAGGCACAGATCATCGAGGCGTTTCAGGAACAGTTGGGCTTTACCAAAAATCAGTCCTCGGAAATCGTGGAATCCATTTTGCACATCATCAAGAAAACCCTGGCCAATGGGGAAGATGTGCTGATCAGCGGATTCGGAAAGTTTTGCGTCAATCAGAAAAAGCAGCGTCGGGGCCGCAATCCGGCCACCGGCGAGGATATGATGCTCTCTCCCCGGAAGGTGGTCACGTTCAAGTGCTCGGGTAAACTGCGGGATAAGCTCAATCCCGAATTGTTTTCACCAAACTGAACGCGCCCTGCACTTTTATGATGTTTTCTTTCCTGCCCCATTCGTCCCCGCCGCGCGAACGTGCGGGGGATTTGTATCTGCATCGACTCCGGATTTCCTGACATGTGTTCGACTCCCAGGAACGCTCATCGCCATCGGCTCCGCCCGTCCAGAGACGACCACGCGACGAAAATCCGTTCCTCGACACCCCGTCGACCCCGTTATTCCGACACCTGCCCTGCACCGCGTGTCGTCGTCAAGGCCATTCCGGTCATGGTCGATTTTTGGGGCCAGCCCTTCCGGCGTTGGCTCCAGGACACCGACCTTCGGGCGGCCATCGGCCGGTTGCTCGATGTCAACGGCCCGTTTTACGAAAGCCTTTCGATGCTGGCCGGCCGCGCCGTCCCGCCGTCGGAGGTAGCCGCCGTTGACGTTGCACTGTTTCAGGAGGGGGCGTTTCAGTACGTTTTTCGGGTGAGGGCGTCACTTCGCGGGAAAAAACGATTTCAGCTTGGATTGCTGGTGGCCAAAAACGATGAAGGGGCAACCCGGACGGCGCGGGAAGAATATCGCAACCTCGTTCATCTGCACGACCGTTTTCCCGCCTGGTGCGTCCATCCCCTGATGAGCGCTCATCTGCGAATTCCGGTACGGGGCGGATCCAAACCGGCCCGGGTGTTTGGCTATTTTTCCCAGTGGCTTGCCGGTCATCACGAACTTGGCGTCCAGGAAAATTTGAATTTTTACATCAACGAAGAACCTTTTTATGCCTTCGACCGGGCAGAGAGCGACCGGATCAAGGCATGGATACTGGAACACCTGTTTTCGGCGTACGATCCCAAGTCTCGGTCGGCCCCGGCGCCGCCGCAGATCGGATCCGGGGATTTTGTGATTGCCCGGCCCCGGCGGAACCGCCCCCTGGACCTGCGCCTGATCGCCTGCCGTCGGATCGTTCACGACATCACCCCCTACGGCTGCCTCAAGCTCTACCTGGGGTATCATGGCCCCTGGGGCGAGAAGACGTTTCACTTCCTTCCCAGGGACCCGAAGCGGTTGGCATCGGCGATTCACGCCGGTCTGGTGATGCGGAACGGATTGACCGAAAAGGCCGTCATGGCGGGCCTGATTCAATACGAAGCGCTCCTGAGCGCGCGAAGCCGATTTCAGCCGGAATGGTCACCGCTCGCCAAGATTCGTCAGGTGATCGAAACCGGTCTCAGTCGGCCAATACCGTAAACGATTTGACATCGAAATATTTTGTCCCATCTTCCACGGCAACCGAGCCGATGGCCTGCACCCGGGAACCTTTGTGGGAGAGCAAATCATCGCCCATCTGCGTATCGGTGATCTCAAAAACGGTGCCGTCTTCGGCCACCAACTGGTAATAGCCATTGATTCTGCCGGTGATGGATATATTTTCGGCCAATGCCGGCCGGGCCGGCATCGAAACAAACAGGACCGCCGCGATCAGTGTGGCGACGGGAAAACAAATCCGAACCCATTTCTTCATCGGGGGCATCTCCTCCATGGAGGGTGGTGAATCCGGAAAACGATTGGATACGTGCCACTGGGCAAACGGTTGGGAGCAATGCCCCGCAATGACTGTGCCAAAGATTCAATTGGTTGAAACGAAATAAAAGACGAACCGTCCCCATGGCAGGGAATCGATGGTTCCGATTCGCTCGGACCATGCGGAACTGCCGGTTCCGGTCGCAGCGGCCGTTGCCGGATCGATCGGATGGCACCCATCCCGCCCGCGATGATCGCGCCACACCGCCCAAAGGGGTGCCGCCGGTTTCGTCAATGGCGGTAGTGTGCGGGAAGGTGACGATGGCGATACGTGGCGCAAGGCGGCGGACATTTTTTGGGGGATATCGACCTTGGCATAAAAATCGCTCAGGGGAAATGGTTTCGTTCTACGAAGGATGGAATCCTGATGAAAAGACCTTTTTTGATGGACATTGGGAGGCCCCATGGATAAGGCGGACCTGGATGCATTGAAGGCGATTTTGGAGGAAGATCTCAATTCGCTTCTCAAACGGGCCGACAGCACTGTGCATCAGATGGCCGGTGACGAAAATCGATCCTCTGATTTAATCGATATCGCCGCTGCCGAACTGGAACGGAATTACACGTTGCGCATCCGCGGGCGGGAAAGCCGCCTGATCGGCAAGATCAAGGATGCCCTCACACGCATGGAGGAAGGCACTTACGGGATCTGCGAACGTTGTGGAGAGGAAATCGCCGTTTCCCGATTGATGGCGCGGCCGGTGACGTGCTATTGCATCCAGTGCAAGACCATTCTGGAAAAAGAAGAGGCCGCTTTGGGCAATTAAACGCAGTTCCAATTTTTAAAGGAGGAGACAGACGTGAAAAAAGCCGATTTAATCGATGCCATGGCAGCAGTATTGGACAACAAGGCCCAAGCCGAAGCCGCATTGAGCAGCCTGCTTGGTCAGATTGAAACCGCGTTGAAGAACGATCAAAGCGTCTCCCTGCCGGGCCTTGGCACCTTCAAGGTCACCGCGCGCAACGCCCGGGATGGCATCAACCCGAAAACAGGGGAAAAAATAGCCATTCCGGCTCGAAAAGTGGCAAAGTTCACCCCGGCCAAGGCTTTGAAGGAAGCCATTAACTAACGTCCATCCGCATATGGCCCATTTTCGCGATTTCTGCATGGGGCGCTTCGGCGTAATGCCTCATTGCCATATGCGATGCCTCCGGGTCAAATCGTCCGTCCAGCTTGAATGCGCGCAGGATCGCCGCGTGGGCGAACGCGACGTCGTGTCCCGAAAACCCCGGACGGTTTCCGGACCGGGTCCGGGAGCGGGCGTCGACGGCGGGTGAGGACTCGTTCCGGGATGCACGGGGCAACGATTCCAGAGCCAGGGATGTGCGCCGATGTTGCGGCGGTCCGGGCAGAGCAGGCGCAAACGGGTTGCAGAGGCGCCCGTGGGCCATGTGCGAGGGGGAATACCGTATGATGACCGGACAACCGCAGCCTTCGGGCAGCAAATGGTGGGTCAACCTGTTTTCCTTCGTGCTCCTGGTCGTGCTCGGGAGCACGGGGCTGATCAATTATGCCATGCGGCCGTTGGGTTCGTCCGCAACCGCGTTCACCCGGGGACTGCACCGGTTTCTGGTGGACGTCCACTTCGTTTGCGCCGTGTTCTTCGTCGTGGTTGTGACCGTTCACCTCTTCCAGCACGGCCGGTATATCAAGAAATTTTTTTTCCCCTTGCGGCCGCCCAAGACCTGAGCGGCCGTCCCGAAAAAAGGATCGACATTTCGGGCTGT
>JBJKPT010000501.1:0-3135 GCA_046706045.1 Desulfobacterales bacterium | reverse complement strand
CCTCAAAATAGCGCATTCCCGGATGGACGCTCCCTTGCCGCCGTTGCCGCCGTTGCCGCCGCCAGGGGCTCAGGGGTGGCGAACGATCGGCTATTTTCCTAAAATCATTGCAATAAACGGTTAGCTGGTAACATGCTGGATGATTTCTTTCAATAGGTTTTTCACCTCGGCCAACTGGCGGGGAACGCCCTGCGCTTCAAGATCGACCCGCAGGGTATTGTCCGGCGTGAGGCGGTAGCGTTTCGGCGCTTTCATGATCAGGTCCACGACACCCGAAGGGTTCTGCTGATGCAGTTCGGAAAACCCGATCTGCAGGAGGGAATCCTTGAGATCCAGACGCCGGACCCCGGCCTGGATGCACAGCACCCGCAGCATGATCTTCATCAGAAGATTCGTCGCCGGCTCCGGCAGGGGGCCGTAGCGGTCGATCAGTTCCGCCTTGAAATCCGCGATCTCCTTGAGGCTCTCCATGCGGACCAGTTGCCGGTAGGCGCTGAGGCGAAGGTCGATGTCCGAAATGTAGCTTTCCGGAAGGTGGGCGGAGATCGGCAGGCGGATCTCGGGTTCCAGGGGATCGCGGACCGGCTCTCCCTTGAGTTCGGCCACGGCGGTCTCCATGAGCTTCAAGAACATGTCGTAGCCCACGGCGGCAATGTGCCCGGACTGGGACGCCCCCAGGATCGTGCCGCCGCCCCGGATCTTGAGATCGTTCATCGCGATCTGAAAACCGGCGCCGAGATCGCTGTGCTCCATCAACACCTTCAGCCGTTTCTGGGCATCCCGGGTGAGTACGGTTTCGCTCGGGATGAAAAGGTAGGCATAGGCTTGCTCATCGGAGCGGCCGACCCGGCCCCGGAGCTGGTAGATCTGGGCCAGGCCGAACCGGTCGGCGCGGTGGATGATCATGGTGTTCGCCGAGGGGATGTCGAGTCCGGACTCGATGATGGTGGTGCACAGGAGCAGATCGATTTTCCGGTCGGAAAAGGCGATCATGGCCGATTCCAGTTCCCTGGCTTCCATGCGGCCGTGGGCGATCCCGAGGCGCACCTCGGGCACGAGTTCCCGGAGTCGCTCGCCCATGGCGTAAATGCCGTGGATGTTGTTGTAGACGAAAAAGACCTGTCCGTTGCGCTGCAATTCCTTGCGGATGGCCTCCCGGACAACGCCTTCGTCGTATTCGCTCACATGGGTGACGATGGCGCGGCGCTGTTCCGGCGGGGTCAGGATCACGCTGATGTCGCGCACCCCCACCAGGGAAAGGTGCAGGGTGCGCGGAATCGGGGTGGCCGTCAAGGCCAGCACGTCCACGGTCTCGCGCAGCTTTTTCAGTTTTTCCTTGTGCCGGACCCCGAACCGATGCTCCTCGTCGATGATGACCAGCCCCAGGGATTTGAACGCCACGTCCTTTTGCAGCAACCGGTGGGTGCCGATGACGATATCGATCCTGCCTTCGGCGGTCTCTTCGAGGATCCGCCGCTGCTGGGCCGGGGTCTGAATGCGGCTCAGGCAGGCGACATTGACCGGAAAGCGGGAAAACCGGTTCTTGAATGTCTCGAAGTGCTGAAGGGCCAGAACCGTGGTCGGCACCAGCAGCGCCACCTGACGGCTGTCGTTGACGGCAAAAAAAGAAGCCCGCAAGGCCACCTCGCTCTTGCCGTAGCCCACGTCCCCGCAGACCAGCCGGTCCATGGGGGTAGAGGCGGTCATGTCGGCGACAACGTCCTCGATCGCCCGGATCTGGTCAGGGGTCTCCTCGTAGGCGAACCCGGCCTCGAACTCCCGGAAATAACTGTCCGGCTGACTGAAGGCGTGCCCGCCGCGCACCTTCCGGGAAGCGTAAAGCTTGAGCAACTCGCCGGCGATGCGCTCGACACTCCGCTTGACCTTGTCCTTGATCCGCTCCCAGGACTTTCCACCCATCTTGTCGAGGGCCGGGGCGATGTCGTCGACCCCCATGTACTTCTGGATCATGTTCATCCGGTCCACGGGGAGATAGAGCTTGTCGTCGTCCTGATAGCGGATGAGCAGGAAATCATTGGTGACGCGATCCAGCCGAAGCTTTTGCAGGCCCTCATAGCGGCCGATCCCGTGTTCGACATGGACGACCAGGTCTCCGATCTTCAGGTCCTCGAAAGTCAGAAGCTCCGTCGGCAGGCTCCGGCGCTCCCGCTGCTGCCGTTGGCGCTGACCGCCGAAAATCTCCTGGGCGCTCACCACGGCGATCCGCTCGGCGGGCCAGATGAACCCGGCGGAGATTTCGCCGTCGCAGATGAGGACCCGGCCGTGGTCGCGGTCGGTTTGGCGAAAACCCTCCTGAAAGCTCGAGGCGATCCCGTAATCGTCCAGCAACGCGTGAATCTTCTGGCCCTGGGAATGGCTCGGGCAGACCATGCTCACGTCAAAGCCCTGCTGGCGGTAATGCCGGCTCCAGTCGGCCACGGGCTGGAAAAGCCGGGCGTCGCCCTGCCGTTTTTCGAGTTGCAACCGCAGATCCCCGGTATCCTTCACATCGAAGGCCAGGTGGACGGCCGTTTCGCCGGCCGCTTCCGGTGTCCCGGAACGGGTGGGAAAGGGCACGAGCCGGACCGGGTTCGCGGCCTCGATCCGCGCGAGGCTATCGTCGAGATCCAGGTACAAGGCCTCCGGCGCCGCGCAGAGCCGTTGCTCCTCGACCGCGGCCGTGTAATGGGCCTCGGCCTGAGAACGCACCGCGCGGCCGGCCTCAATGATCCCGGCGGGCCCGTCCAGGACGAAGAGGGTATCTTGCGCCAGGTAATCGAAGAGGCTCCCCGGCGGATCGTAGACCAGGGGAAGGAGCATCTCGGCACCGCTTTGGCCGGATTCGTTTCGGATCGCCGCGATGATTCGCCGGCTCCGGGTCACCGGAACCCCCAGGCGATTGGCGTAGCGATGAATCCGTTCGACGATCCCGGCCAGCCGCTCCTTTCGCAACACGGACTCGCGGGCCGGCAGGATAACCGCTTCGTTCAGGGTCCCGGTCTTTCGCTGGGTGGCCGGAGAGAAAAACCGCATGTCGTCCACGGTGTCGCCGAACCATTCGATCCGCAGCGGCTCCGGGTAAAGGGGCGTGAAAATGTCGAGGATCCCCCCCCGGAGGCTGAAGTCCCCGGGCTC
>JBJKPT010000500.1:0-4169 GCA_046706045.1 Desulfobacterales bacterium | reverse complement strand
CGGATCATCGGCCCGTCAAGGGCCAGCCTGTTCATCAATTTCGTGCCGATCAGCGCCATTGTGCTGGCTTTTGGGATTCTGGCCGAGCCGGTCACGCCTTCCCTGGCCGCCGGCGCCGCTCTTGTCGCAACCGGCGTTTACCTGACCAATCGGGGGCCTACGCGCTTCGTCCCGCCGGTGGCGACGGCGGTTCCCACGACATCGTAGCCCGGGAAGGCCCGCCCGCCGTCCTTGCCGGCACCCCGGTCCTGCCTTTTCAATCGGGCGCTTATGCCTTGACTCTTGGCTTTCTTTGCGCCATTTTCAGATGCGAATGCATGTGCCGTCCGGATTCCACGGGGCGATGGCCTGCACGCGTGGCCAAAACCGGAACCACAAATCCTTTCCCGGGTCGCGACCCGCAATCTTTTCCGGCAAGGGATTGTCGTTTTAGACCGACGTGGCACCCCGTGGGGCATGTTTGGCCGCGCACGGACGGCGCCCGGATGCCGCCGGAGGGAACGCCGACCCTTGGGCGCAGACGTTTTTCCCCCTTGAATCATGGAGTCGGCGTGATTCGGAAGGCGATGAAACAGCAGACGGCAAAACCAGGACGAAACGCGCCCTGCCCCTGCGGCAGCGGAAAGAAATACAAACGGTGCTGCGGACGCACAACGGACAAGACGGACGATATCCGCAGCCGTTACATCAAGCAATTCGGTATCCGGTTCAAGAGCGCGGAAGAGATCGCGGGCATTCGGGCCGCGGGCCGGCTGGCGGTGGCCACCCTGGAGATGGTGGAAGAAAAGCTGCGCCCCGGCATGCGCACCGAAGACATCAATACCCTGGTTCACGAATTCACCCTTCACCACGATGCCCGGCCGGCGCCGCTGCATTACCGCGGATTTCCCAAGAGCGTCTGCGTATCCGTCAATGAAGAAATCTGTCATGGGATTCCGGGAGATCGTGTCTTGGTCGAGGGCGACATCGTCAACGTGGATGTGACACCGGTGCTAAACGGCTATTATGCCGATTGCAACAAGACCTTTTTCATCGGCGCCCCGGGAGCCGATGCCCGTACCATCGTCGAGGTGGCCCGGAAATGCTTGAAGATGGGCATCGCCAGGGTCTGTCCGGGCAACACCACCGGCGATATCGGCTGGGCCATTCAGCAATATGCCGAGGCCCACGGCTGTTCGGTGGTACGGGAATTCGTCGGGCACGGCGTGGGCCTGGCGTTTCATGAGCCGCCCCAGATTCTCCACTACGGCCGAAGCGGCGACGGGTTTCAACTTCTGCCGGGGATGGTGTTTACCATCGAACCGATGATCAACCTGGGGGAACGATTCCTTCATGTCCTGGACAACGAGTGGACCGCGGTGACCGACGACGGATCCCTGAGCGCCCAGTTCGAGCAGACGCTGCTCGTGACCGAAGACGGTGTCGAGAGCATGACGCCCTTTGACTTGTGAATGTTCCATGGGATTGATCACCGCCCACAATCTGAGCCGGCGCTACCGCCTGGGGCAGACCGAGGTGGTGGGGCTGGACCGCGTGGATCTGGATATCCCCGAGGGCGCGCTGGTCGTGCTCAAGGGGGTGAGCGGTTCGGGAAAGAGCACCCTGTTGAGTATCCTGGGCGGCCTCGACGTGCCGACCGCCGGAATGCTTTCCGTGGCCGGATACGATCTCGGTCCCGGATCCTTTGCCGATCTCACCGATTACCGCCGCCGGGTCGTCGGGATGGTCTTTCAGGCGTTTAATCTCCTTCCCACCCTGACCGTTTTGGAAAACGTTTGCCTGCCGGCCCTTCTGGCCGGCCATCCGGCCGGTACCTACGAGGTCCGGGCACGGGAACTTCTCGGCTGGCTTTCCATGGACGGGCGGCTCACCCATTACCCGGCCCAGCTCTCCGGCGGGGAGATGCAGCGCACGGCCATTGCCCGGGCCCTCATCAACGATCCACAAATCGTCCTTGCCGACGAACCGACCGGCAACCTGGACAGCGCCAACGGCCTGGCGGTCGTCGAGCTTCTCGCCCAGCTCAACCGCCGCTCGCGCCGCACCGTGATCATCGCCACGCACAGCGCGGTCGCCGACGCCCATGCGGACACTTTTCTATGCCTGAAAGACGGCCGCCTTCAGCCCGGATCATGCGCTACGGCATAGGTTTTCTCAGGCTTTTTCACGTTTTTTGCGTCCGTGGGTTGATCCGCCAGCGATGGCGGGCGGTCACGGTCATCTGCGGTATTGCCCTGGGTGCGGCCGTCTTTACCAGCGTGCGCATCAGTGTCGACGCATCCCTTTTGGCTTTTTCCAGGAGCATGAACCTCATCGCCGGACGCGCCGACGTGGTGGTCTCGGCATCCGGGGTGCGGGTGCCGGAGTCTCTGGTGGCGGCGCTTTTTCGCAATCCGGCGGTGCGGGCCGCCGCGCCGGTGATGAGCACCTACGTCCGCTTGCCCGGTCGCAACACGCCCAGTTTCCGGTTGATCGGAATCGACCCATTGATGGACGCCGCCTTCCGGACGTGGGCCGAAACGGACAGGGAACGGCGACAGTCCGACGAGTGGATCGATCTGATGGCGACCCCCGGGGCACTCATCATCGGTCCGGGGCTTGCCCACGACTTCGGCTGGCGGGTGGGCGACACGGTCCGCCTGGAGCATACCGCCGGGACCCGGTCTTTTACCATCGTCGGCGTTCTTTCCGGCGAGGGGTTGGGCGCGGCGGAGGGCGGGCGGCTCGCCATCGCCGACATCGCCACGTTCCAGGAATTCACGGGCATTTTCGGAAAGGTGGACTGGATCGACCTGGCTTTGCGAAAGCCGATCGATTCCCGCCGACTGGCCTCGATCCGAAGTATCCTGCCCGCCGGCGTGCGTCTTTCGGATCCCTCCGAGGCACGGGTCGTGGGAAGCGGGTTGATTCGTGCCTATCGGCTCAACCTTTCGGTCTTGAGTTTCGCCGCTCTTTTTGTCGGGATGTTTCTCGTCTACAGCCTTGTCGCCCTCAACGCCGCCTCCCGGCGAAAGGAGATCGCCATCCTGCGCTCCCTGGGGGCCCGTCAGGGTACGGTCTTTTCGCTTTTTCTGCTGGAAGGGGGGCTTTTGGGGCTCCTCGGATGGGCTCTTGCCGTGCCGGCCAGTGCCATACTGGTGCGTTATCTCATCGTCGGGGTCAGCCAGACCATCTCCACCCTGTTTGTCCGGGTCGAAGCCGCCCGGATTGGTCTGCACGCCGGCGAGGTTCTGGTGAGTCTTGGCACCACCGTGCTCGTGGCCATGGCGGCAGCCCTGCAGCCGGCCCTGGAGGCCACCCGTGTTTCTCCCAAGGCCGTGATGGCCGGGGTCTCGACCCTGCCCGCCGGCGATCGAAAACCGATCCGGCTGGCCCTTGCCGGGGTCGTCATGGTGGCCCTCGTGGTGCCGGTGTCCCGGCTGCCCGCCGTGTCGGGCATCCCCATCGCGGGCTATGGGGCCACGATGATGCTTTTTATCGGATTCGCCCTCATGGCGCCCATGTTGTTGCGCGGGGTGGCCGCGGCCCTTTCACCGGTGCTTTCCCGTTTCGGGATATCCGCCGGACTGGCCGGACGCTACGTCCGTGAAAGCGGGGTCCGGACGGCGGTGAGCATCGGGGCACTCATCACCGCCGTCTCCCTTTACACGGCGCTTGTCATCATGATCCACAGTTTTCGCGGCACGGTTGAGACCTGGGTGCGTCAGGCCATCGGCGGAGACCTCTTCGTGAGCGCCGCCCTGGCGGAGGTGAACGGGTTCAAGGACCCCATGCCGGCCGATGTCATCGAGCGGCTCCGGCATTTGGCCTCACCGGCCACGGCCGTGCCCAGCCGGCGCTACACCCTGCGCCGGGGGCGGTTTCCTTACCAGATCGAGGCCATGGACATGGCCGACTTTTTCCGTCATGGAGATTTTGTCTGGATGCGGGGCGATCCCCGGACCGCCCGGGCCGGCCTGATCCGGGGCGACGGGGTCGTGGTCTCCGAGGTCTTTTCCAACCGGACGGGCGTGAGGTTGGGCCAGCGGTTTCGCGCACGGATCGGACGCTATCCAATCGATCTGCCGGTGCTCGGCATCATTCGCGATTACCGGACCCAGGGCGGAATCGTCTATGTGGATCTTCATGCGATGGGACGGATTTTGCCGGACACGGCCTGGACCGGTGTC
>JBJKPT010000499.1:0-2562 GCA_046706045.1 Desulfobacterales bacterium | reverse complement strand
ACCGCATTCTTTGCGGCATCTTCCCAGGAATTGGGGCTGCTTCCCACCAGTTCGACGACTTTGTATACGCTTTCGGGCATGGGTGTCTCCTTTCGATTGGTAAACGGTCGGTGATGCCGATCCACGGGGGAGAAGAAAACCCTTGATCCCCCTGGGCGAAATGGTCTCTCAAGTGATCTCGTGCGAAAAACGCCACCGGAATGCAAACCAACCGGACCGCGGGCAGAAGGGAATGGGAGAAAGTGATCGTGTCTTTCCGGGAACGGCCTTTTTGCGATTTCTACATGGAGCGGGTCGATTCGAGCTCGCGCAAAAACGACCTATCCCCGGCTGGGCACGGAACCGACGCGATGAATCGCGATGGCCGCGCGATGTCCGAAGTCGCGTGAACCGAAGAAGGTATGTTGAATCATAGGATGCGTCCCTTCGCGTGTCAACGTCAATACATCAACGACAGATCGACCTCGTTGGCCGGATCCCGGCCGGCCAGGTAGTCGTCGAGGTTTTTTATCGTCTCGGCGATGTTTGCCGCGGCCGCGTGTGCGGTGAATCCAGCCACATGGGGGGAGAGAACCGTGTTTGCAAGCCGGTGGATCGGGTGGCGCGACGGGGAACCGGCCGTCTTCCCGCTTTCCGGGTAGGTATACCAGGCATCGATGGCCGCCCCCTTGAGGGTTCCGTCTGCCAGGCGGTCGAACAGCGCCTTTTCTTCGATAATATCGCCGCGGCCGACGTTGACGATAAACTTTCCCTTCATTTGTCCGAGGACGTCCCGGTTCAGAAGACCGGCGGTTTCGTTGGTCAACGGCAGGGCGACGAACACGATTTCGGCCGGCGCAAGGGCCTCCGTGAGGTCATGGCGGATTTCGTCGAAATGTTCGATCGCCTCTTGCCGTGGCCGCTTCTTGTATCCCACGACCCGGCAGTCGAAAGCCTTCATGAGCCGGGCGATTTCTTTTCCGATCGCGCCGGTTCCCAGGACCGTGCACGGCTTTCCCACGATCGATTCCCAGGTGTCCTCGAGCCCCTTTTTGACCCAGAACCCATGCCATCGTTCCTGGGCCAGATCGTTGTGGAATTCGATGATTTTCCCATAAAACGCAAGGGTCATGGCAAGGGCGCGCTCGGCGACACTCCTGGCATTGCCGTGGGAATTGATCACCCGAATCCCTTTTTCCATCAGGGTGTCGATCGGCAGGTGGTTGATGCCGACGAAGGGAATAAAGATCACTTTCAGGGAACCGGCCCGTTTGATGACGTCGTGTTCCATGGGCAGCGCCACCAGGACATCCAGGGACGCGATCTGTTCCACACACGGCGCCATGCCGAAAACAAAATCCGCTTCCGGAAATCGTTGGAACACCGGCGTCAAAAGTTTTTCCCACTCCGGACCGAGCGTAAAGTTAAATCCGATCTTCATGTCTTCCTCCCATTGAAGTAATGGATCCGGCTGCCAACGGATCGTCCCGGCAAAACACGGTCCCCCGTTTCGCTTGTCTTCCGGCCGGGTTGGGGCTCTGCCTTCTGCGGTTTAACGGCCCGATGGCAAATGGCGGATACGCGCCCGGCTGGCACACGCCAAACCGGCACCCCCGTGTGAGATTCGGTTGCGCCCCGGCCCCGAACCGCTTTTCGCTGGCCCAGGATAACCCGATTGCCCGTGTCCCTCAACACGGAGTCTGATCTGGCGGGACAAAATCTTTCGCGATGAACGCCGGGTCAACGGGATACGGGGTATTGGTCCGCAAATTGCAACGGTTTCGGGCACCGGGTCGGCTCCCGCGGGTGCCGATCCGGGTCGGAACATGGCGGATTTCGAATCCGGGGGGATCGGTGATCGAGCAGAAGGTGTTTTCGGAAACGGTGCAAGGGCGGTATCGAGAAGCCGCAGCCCTTGCCGCGGAAGGCCGGGTGTCAGAGTCGGTCGCGGCCTTCGAGTTCGTGGTCGTGGAAGCCCCGGATCACGTCGATGCCTGGTACAACCTGGGGGTTTCCTTCCGCCGGCTGAGCCGGGAAGGGGATGCGGCCCGCTGTTTTCAGCGGGTCGTGGACAAAGCCCCGGATCACGTGGACGCACGCTTCAACCTCGGAAACATGCATTACGCCGCCGGTCGACACACCGAAGCCGTGGCGTGTTACCGGCGGGTGCTGGCCGCCGCTCCGGCGCATGCCGCGGCCCACCACAACCTCGGCCTGGCCTTGAAGGCCATGGGCCGTTACGATGCCTCGGCGTCCGAGATGCGCAGCGCGGTGGCCCACGATACGGAAAATGGCGAATACCGCAACGGGCTAGGCACCGTCCTCCAGGCCCAGGGACGGATGCGCGAGGCCCTGGAAGCCTTTGACGCGGCCCTTGAGCGTCAACCGGATTTCACCCGCGCGCTCTACAACCGGGGCTATACCCTGGCGAGCATGGGCCGAAACGAAGAGGCCGTGTTTTGGCTTCGCGGGTTTATCGCCCGCGCCCCGGAAATGGCCGAGGCCTGGTTCAACCTCGGCACCTAACTTAAAAATAAAAAACGACCGGCCGAGGCGATCGATTGCTTTGAGCGGGCCCTGGCC
>JBJKPT010000498.1:0-2312 GCA_046706045.1 Desulfobacterales bacterium | reverse complement strand
GTGCTGATCGCCGCCATCGGCGAGGATGACGGCATCCAGGTCTGGAATCACCAGTGCGAGGAGGTGACCGGGTATCCGGCCGCGGAGATGATCGGCCGGCGGGATGCCTTGGCCCTTCTGGTTCCTTGCGCGCGGCAACGCCGACCCCGGTCCATCCGGCATCGGAAAAAACCCATCGCGCGCTTCAACTGGGAGGTCGACATCGTCCGACGCGACGGCCGGAAGCGGACCCTCTTGATCGCGAACCTCTCCCGGCGTTGCCCGATTCCGGGCTGGAAAGCCTGGGTCGTGGGGGGCGATGTGACCGCCTGGCGCAGGGCCGAGCAGGTCAATCGGGTCCTCTTCGAGATTTCCAATGCCGTTACCTCCACCGAAAGCCTCGATGCCCTCTACCGGTCGATTCACACGGCCCTGAAACGGATCATCGATACGAGCAATTTTTATATCTGCCTTTCGAACCCGGGAAGGGGTTCCCTGGAATTTCCCTATTTCGTCGATGTCCATGGTGCGGCCGAGGAGACGGGCAACCCGGAGCACACCGGATCGCTCATGGCCGAATTGTTGCGTAACGGCAAGCCGATGATACTCACCGAAGCCCGGATACGGGCGCCGGCCGCGTGCGCCGGCCGGCCCATCACCGGTGCGCCTCCCAAATCCTGGCTCGGGGTGCCGCTGGCCGTCAAAGGCCGGGTCATCGGGGCCATGGTGACCCAGAGCTATGCCGACCCCCATGCCTTCACCGAAGAAGATGTCTCGGTATTGGCGTCGGTGGCCGGTCAGGTGGCCATCGCCATCGACCACAAACGCACCACCGGAGCCCTTCTGCGTTCCCACGAAGACCTTGAGCGGCGTGTGGCCGAGCGCACCCGCGCCCTTCAGGCGGCAAACGAGCAGTTGAAGACCGAGATGGCCGAGCGCAGCCTACTCCAGGACCGGTTGATCCAGTCCGAGCGCCTGGCCGCCACCGGTCAGCTCGCCGTTTCCATCGCCCACGAGATCAATTCGCCCTTGCAGGGCATGCGGTCCCTGCTCGCCGCCACCCGGCGGATCCGCGGCAATGAAGACGCACGGGAAAAACACCTGGCGCTGATCGAGGACGGCATCGATCGGATCCGGGACACGGTCCAGAACCTTCTGGATCTGAACCGGCCCGGCAACGAGCGCAAACAACCGGTGTGCATCAATCGCATCGTCCGCCGCACGGTCTCCCTCGTGCAAAGTCATCTGAGGAAGCACCGCATCCGGATCGATCTCGACCTGGCCGAAAAAATGCCCGTGCTGGTCGCCTCTCCCCAGCAACTCGGGCAGGTGTTCATGAATCTCATCAACAATGCCCAGGAGGCGATGACGGAGGCCGCCGGGCAATCCCCGTCTTTTTCGGTCTCGGGGACGGTGGGAAATCTTCTCATCCGGACCCGGGCCCACGGCGACGCGGTCACGGTGACCGTTGCCGATTCCGGCCCCGGCATTCGGCCGGAGGACATGGATCACATCTTCGATCCGTTCTATACGCGGAAAAAAAGGAAAGGCATGGGGGTCGGCCTGTCGATCTGCTACGGGGTGATCGAGGACCACAACGGCACCATTTCCGCAGCCAATGCGCCGGAAGGCGGGGCGCTCTTTACCATCACGCTGCCTCGTGCGGCCCATCCTGGACGGAATTCGGAATGACCAAACGCCCTCATGCAATTCTTCTCGTCGATGACGATCCCCTGGTGCTGTTCGGCTTGAAAACAGACCTGGAGGCGGAAGGCCACGCCGTCACCACGGCCGAAAGCGGGGAGATCGCCGTCAAGATGATCTCCGTCGGCTCCTTCGATCTGGTCATCACCGATCTCGTGATGGAAGGGATCGACGGGCTCGAAGTCCTGAAATCCGCCAAGACGGCCAAGGTCGACACCCCGGTGATCATTCTGACCGGTTTCGGAGACCTGGACAGTGCCGTGGCCGCGCTTCGGCTATCGGCCGATGACTTTCTCATCAAGCCCTGCGATCCGGGTGAGCTTCGGTTTCGGGTTGCCAAGTGTATGGAAAAGTTCGAACTGCATCGTAAGATCCGGGCCTACGAAGGCATTCTGCCGGTTTGTTGTGTCTGCAAAAAGATCCGCGACGACAACGGCCGGGCCCCGGGCTCCGGAGAGTGGATGAGCGTGGAACGATACCTGTGGAAGCGGGCCGGGTTGGGCCGTCCTCGACCTATTGCCCGGAGTGCAAGGCTCGGGTCATGAAGGGAATCGATGCCCGAGCGCCGGTCTGAAAACGCCCCAACGGAAAAGGAGCTTTATGATCGCTTATTTTGTTCACAATGCCGA
>JBJKPT010000497.1:0-4016 GCA_046706045.1 Desulfobacterales bacterium | reverse complement strand
GTCGGACTCGCCCCGGTCATTGAAATATTTGCGCACGAGCTTGATGGCGGCTTCGTTGGCCTCGGCCCCGCTGTTGCAGAAAAAGACCCGGTCGGCAAAACTGCGTTCCACGAGCCAGGCGGCCAATTCGGTCTGGGGTACGGTGTAAAAGAGGTTCGAGACGTGGCACAGGCGCCGGGCCTGATCGCAAACGGCGTCGGCCACCCGTGGATGGGCGTGGCCGAGGTTGCAGACGGCGATCCCGGCAAAAAAATCGACGTATTCCTTTCCGTTTTCATCCCAGAGCCTGCTGCCGCTGCCGCGGGTGATCACCAGCGGCAACCGTTTGTAGGTGGCGGCAATGGCGGCTTCGGCCGTTTCCATGACGTTTTCGCTCATCGCGTAATCTCCGTTCCGATCCCCTTGTCCGTGAAAAGTTCCAGCAACACGGCGTGAGGCTTGGTCCCGTTGATGATCTGGACCTTTTCGGCCCCGCGCCGAAGGGCTTCCAGCCCGTACTCGATCTTCGGAATCATCCCGCCCGACACCGTGCCGTCATCGATCATTTTTCGGATCTCCTCGGCGTTTACCGAGGTGACGAGCCGGCCTGCGGCGTCGAGCACCCCGTCCACATCGGTCATCAGGATCAACCGGGCCGCCCCCAGTGCCCCCGCGAGCTTTCCGGCCACGAGATCCGCGTTGATGTTGAACGTCTCGCCGTTTTCGCCGGCGCCGATGGGTGCGATCACCGGGATAAAGGCGTCGCGGTTCAACCGGTCGATGAGGTCCGGGTCGATCCGGGTGACATCCCCGACCAGGCCGGGATCGATGATTTCCGACGGCCGATCGGCTTCCGGGGCGACGACGATCTGCATCTTCGTAGCAAGAATCAGCCCCCCGTCCTTGCCGCTCAGCCCGACGGCGCGGCCGCCGTGGGCGTTGATCAAGGCCACGATCCCCTTGTTGATCTTTCCGCCGAGCACCATTTCAACGACATCCATGGTCTCGGCATCGGTCAGGCGCATGCCGCGCACAAACCGGGGCTGAATCCCCATCCGGTCAAGGACCCGGTTGATCTGGGGGCCGCCGCCGTGCACCACCACCGGATGGATCCCGACGTATTTCATCAGGACGATGTCTTTGGCGAAATCGGTCTTGAGCCCCTCCTCCACCATGGCATGCCCGCCGTACTTGATGACGACGGTCGTGCCGGAAAAGCGCCGGATGTAGGGCAGGGCCTCCATCAGGATTTCGGCCCGTTTGAGGGGATCGGTCATCGAAAGTACTCCCCAATCAAAGGATAAATCGGCTTAAATCCTCGTCCGCCATGATTTTCCGGAGTTTGCCGTTGACGTAGTCGATGTCGATCTCGATCCGGCGGGCCGTCATCTCCGGGGCCTCGAAAAGGACGTCTTCCAGGAGTTTTTCCATCAGGGTGTGCAGGCGCCGGGCCCCGATGTTTTCCGTCCGGCTGTTCACGTCCTCGGCAATGGCGGCCAGTTCGGCCACCGCTTCGTCCTTGAACGCCACCTCCAGTCCCTCGGTGCGAAGCAGCGCGATGTACTGAAGCAGAAGGGCGTTTTTCGGCTCGGTGAGAATCCGGTAAAAATCTTTCCGCGTCAGGGCATCCAGCTCGACACGGATCGGAAATCGGCCCTGCAACTCGGGGATCAGGTCCGATGGCTTGGCGCTGTGAAAGGCGCCGGCGGCGATAAAGAGAATATGGTCCGTTTTGACCGGACCGTACTTGGTCGACACGGAGCTGCCCTCCACCAGGGGCAGAAGATCCCGCTGAACCCCTTCCCGGGAGACGTCCGGTCCGGTGCCGCCGCTGTCTTTTCCGGCGATCTTGTCGATCTCGTCGAGGAAAATGATCCCGGAACGGGCCACCTTGCGCAGGGCCTCCTCGGTCACTTTCTCCATGTCGACAAGGTTCTGGGCCTCTTCCTGAACGAGCAGGGTGAGCGCTTCCCGGATCTTCACCTTTCGCTTTTTCCGCGACCGCGGAAGCAGTCCGCCGAGCATGTCCCTGAAATTGACCCCGAGTTCTTCCATGCCGGAGCTTGAAAAAATCTCCATCATCGGCATGCTCCGGTCGCCCACCTCGAGTTCCACGAAGCGCTCATCGAGGCGCCCTTCCCGAAGCAACCGGCGCAGTTTTTCACGGGTGCCGGAGGAGGGCACCTCGGCAAGCGCCGTATCCCCGCCCGGGGATTCTTCATCCGGCGGGGCGGCGACCGCCGTCGACGGCGCCTGGGTGCCCGACGGAAGCAACAGATCGAGCAGGCGTTCTTCCGCGTGGTGCCGGGCTTTTTCCTGGACGGCCTCCTGCTCCCTGGATTTGAGCTCGTTGATGGTCTGCTCGACGAGGTCGCGGACCATGGATTCCACATCGCGGCCCACGTAGCCCACTTCGGTGTACTTGGAGGCTTCCACCTTGATCATGGGCGAATCGGTCAGCCGGGACAACCGGCGGGCGATCTCGGTCTTGCCCACCCCGGTGGGGCCGATCAGGATGATGTTCTTCGGAGCGATCTCCTCGCGCAGATCCTCCGGTACCTGTTGCCGCCGCCAGCGGTTCCGAAGGGCGATGGCCACGGATTTTTTGGCGCTGTCCTGGCCGATGATGTATTTGTCGAGCTCCGCGACGATCTGAGATGGGGTCAATGCATTCATGAGGCGCTTCCAGGCAATTCTTCGATGGTCAACTGGTCGTTGGTGAACACGCAGATGGATCCGGCAATGGCCATGGCCGCTTCGACAATGGCCCGGGCATCGAGCGTGGCGTGTTGGATGAGGGCACGGGCCGCGGCCAGGGCCGCGACACTGCCGGAACCGATCGCGAGCACCCCTTCGTCGGGCTCCATGACATCGCCGTTTCCCGAGATGAGGAACATGCGCGTCTCATCGGCGGCGATCATCATGGCCTCGAGCCGGCGCAGGAATTTATCGGTGCGCCAGTCGCGGGCCAGTTCCACGGCGCTGCGCAAAAGGTTTCCGCTGAACTGGTCGAGCTTTTGTTCGAGCCGCTCGGAAAGGTTCAAGGCGTCGGCCGTGGCGCCGGCAAAACCGACGAGGATCCGATCCTCGTAGACCCGCCGCACCTTTCGGGCCCGGTGCTTGACCACGGTGTTGTTGAAGGTCACCTGACCGTCCCCGGCCATGACCAGGGCGCCGTTGTGCCGGACGGCAAGGATGGTGGTTCCGTGAAATGCGTCCATAACGTTTTGGTTCCAATCTTTACCCGCGACGGTTGCCGGCGCCGCCGGAACCGGTCGTTGCGGGGAACGTGATGTCCTTGGGGACGTGAACATGCGGCGTCGCCAAGATGTGGCATCGGCAAAACGGCCACGGAAGATCGTCCGTGGCGGATCGGCCGGTACCGAATCGCTCATTTGCGCGGATGCGATTTGTCATAGGTCGCCATCAGCCGGTCGATGCTCACATGGGTGTATTTCTGGGTCGTCGACAGGCTCTTGTGGCCCAACATCTCCTGCAGGGCACGCAGATCGGCGCCGGCGTCGAGCATGTGGGTGGCGAACGTGTGCCGCAGGGCATGGGGCGATACCGGGAACGGCAGGCCGCAGGCCTCGGCGAGTTGGGTCAGGATGCGCGCAACCGACCGGGATGTGAGCCGTTTTCCGCGCACGTTCAAAAATACCGCATCCGGATCCATGAACCGGGAATCGATGGCCGCCGTTGCCGCCTCCCGGTAAGCCCGGATGGCATCGATCGCCTTTTCGCCGATCGGAACGATCCGGTCCTTTCCGCCCTTTCCCTCCCGCACCCGAACCATCCGGGCCCTGAAATCGATGTCCGGGGTATCCAGCCCGGAAAGTTCCGACACGCGGAGACCCGAGGAATAGAGCGTTTCGAACATCGCGCGATTGCGCAGCCCCCGCCAATCGCCGGTCGGAATTCCGTCAAGAAGGCCCGCGGCATCAAGGACGAGGCCAAAAGCACGGGACGGGACGTTCGGGCTCTCAAGGTGAAGATGCGTGAATTCCGGCAAGCCCGCACCCAGGCACTGGAAAGCG
>JBJKPT010000496.1:0-5238 GCA_046706045.1 Desulfobacterales bacterium | reverse complement strand
CCGCGGCTCTGCACCTAACTCCCGCGACCCGGGGAGCGGCCATCGCGCTGATCCTCCTCTTGATCGGGGGCGGTCTCTTTCCGGCGGGTCTGATCCACATGGCCCGGGCGGCCGCCGGCACGCTTCTGTAGGACCCCAACGGCCCTGGGCCCGGTCCTTAGGGGGGATCGGTCCCGCGTTCGAGAAGCCCCTTTTTCAGCCTGGATGATTTCGATTCGATAGGTAGGGTGGGAGAGCCGTGCGTGCATAGCCGGACCCCGCACCGCATATTCTGCGGTGCGGGGTCCGGTTTTTTTCGATTTTTTGGATTCCGGTCTTTAGCTGTGATGCTTCAAGACGACGAAACCGAACACCATGCCGAAGATGCCAACTGTTTCGATGACGCCGATGGTGATGATCAGCAGGCCGAAGCCCTTTCCTTTGGATTCCTGCAGAAAGCGGATTGAGGCGGCACCGATGAGTCCCATGAAATATGCGGATGCAGCCTCACACAGGCCGACGCCGACCCCAACGCCGAGTGCTAGCATGGATCTGGCTGGATCATCGGCAGTGTCCAATATTTTGTCCATCAGAATCATGGCGTACAGGGTCAGGCTGATGGGAGCGGCGACCATGAACATATACTGGAAAGAAAACTTCAGACCGGCCCTGGCTTCTGCCGCCCAGGCCCCGATTGCTGCCATTCCGGCTACGCCGATGCCGGCGGCGCTTCCAGTCGCGCCAAGGCCCAAAACCAACCCTGCTGCCAAATGCCCCACGTTTAACATGCTTAATACCCCCTGATTCTATTTAAAATCGATCAATAAACAGTTCTGTTCTACCTTGCAAAAGGCTTGTATTCAGATCCGCTCCATTCCATGCCAAGGTGGTTTGAAAACTCCAACAGGTTGAGCCGCACGCCGTGGGCAAAGATCGCCACCAGACAGAGCGCGATATTGAGCGCATGCACGAACGGAAGGAAGACAAAGTCCACTTCCACCGGGATGTGACTGGCCATTCCGTTGAAGGTCATGGCCAGAATACCGGTGGCCAGCGCTACGGCCATGAGACGGACGTAGCTGATGACATCGGCAAAAAAACTGACGGCGCTGTGAAGTACGGCTCCCAGCCCCTTCCCAAGCCCAAGAAAAATATTGCGGGAAGGTGCGGTAAAAATGATGATCAATCCCAGGGCTATCCCAAACAGGGGGATCATCCAAGGCGGGGCCGGTGTGCCCAATACCAGAACGTTCACCAGAGCCCAGATGGCCCAGGTGAAACACACCCAGCCGATTTGGGCAAGCGAAGCCGGAACCATACCGTTGCGTCTGACTTTCCAAAGGTGGGCAATGCTGATCTGGACCGCACCAAGAAGGAAACAGACTCTCATCAACAGGTTCTGGCCGCGCGTGCTTTCCTCGTCAAATGAATCCAGTCTGAAGACGGTCGTTCCGAAAAAAGAGTTGGTCAGCAACCCGTACACGAACGCCGCTGCGAATAAAATCATGAAAAGGTGGAGAACGTCCCTGCGCACGCCTTTGGCCGTCAGCGGTTTGTAAAACGCCGCCAGCCCCACCAGCCCTATCAGTCCATACCCCGCGTCGGTAAATATCATGGCGGTGAAAATAGTGAGAAAGGGCATGAAAAAAGGGGAGATGTCGACTTCCCGGTAGCCGGGCGTGAGGCCGAGCAACGCATAGAGGCTCTCAATGGATTTGCACCACCAGGAATTTTTCAGCAGGGTGGGCGGATGTTCTTCTTTCCGCGGATCGAAGACCTGCAGACAGGTTTGATGATCGCTCGCCTTGAGGGCTTCCTGCAGAAGGGGAATCGCCGGTTCAGGCGCCCACCCCTGCAACACGTAAACGGGCCCGTCGTTCAGCAGGCCCGATTCCACTTCATAAAATCGCCGACTGTCTTCCAATTCCTTTAAATGGGATCGAATGGCCTCGCGTTTGAGGGAAAGCGCGCCGAGGGCTTCCCGGATCCCGCTCTCTTCCCGGGCGATATTCAGCATTGCCTGTCGAAGGTCTTCGGCATCGCGTTCCGGCACGGCAACGGGCGTCACGTCATCGTCCCACAAAATCGGCTGCCGGGAGACGGCCACTCCGTAAGAAACACCGGCTTTCCTGGCGACGATTTGGATCAGTTCCGCCTTTATGGACGTTTCACGGTCGCGGGGGCAGGAAAAAAGACTGATTTCCATCCCCCCGCCAGCGAGCGCGGCCAGTTCATCCGTTCCCAACCGGCCCCATGGGGCAAGCCGCTCAATCTCCTGCTCCAGCGACTTCTTTTCGTCGTGCAGCCGGGCCAGCCTGGTCAGGTGGGCGTCCACCTGTTCCACGGCGGCTGACGCCGTAACCTGCGGCGCATCCGTGCCATCGGCAGGAACGAATTCTTTCAGCGCCTCAAGGGCTTTCGCCGCCCGTTCGATTTGCTGAAGGAGTTCGGAAGAGACCTGAACAGATTCCGGGCTCACCGGTTCCACGTGCACCACGCCGGTTTCCCGCAGCAGATGAAGCACCGCTTTGCAATCCCGGCGCCTGCCGGCCAGCATGACCTTCTTCATAGGGGTTATCATACTTGCACCTCACTCGTCCATTACGCCCCGGCACCCGATTTGGCCTTGGCGATCTTGGCCCTGCCAACCGCCGCAGTCTCTTCTTCGGCCAACTGTATCCTGATGACGCGAATGTTTTCGCTGGCATTCGGAATCATCACCTTTTCGAAAAGATTGACGCGTTGGGTGACCTTTTTCAATTCCACCTGGAGAAGCCTCTCCTGCTCGAGCGTGACCCTGATGGACTCACGCAGTTCCACGAGCTGCTTAATCACCCTGATGCCGGCATCCACCCAAGGCGGCGTCGCAAAAAGGCTGTAAGGCTTCACCTCGTATTCAATGTGTTTCAACACGGGAAGAACGGCGCCGGCCACGTTTCGTTCGCCGGTAATGACCTGTTTGACCGCAGCCAGGTGCGTAACCGGTCCAGGCACGGATTCCCTGAAAAGAGCCACCCATGGTTGGATCTCGCTCATGCAGGCGTCGATTCCTGCCCGCAGGCGCCTGACCTCGGTCCGGACCTTTAGAATTTCCATCTGGACCTGTTGCTTTTTCAACACCAGGGTGGGCAAGAACCGTTCGTATCTCGATAGGTCCCGACGCTGTTTGAGTAGCTCAGGCCTGGTCTTTTTGATTTTACCGGCCATGTTCGATTCAGTTCCTTCTAATTACCGTTGTCGCCGGACTGGCCATGCGTCGACACGGACGCCTTGGGCCAGTACTTGTCGCAGAGGCTGGAACGGATGCCGGTTTCACGCGGTTCGAAAAAGTCGGCAAGGATTTTCCAGCACAGGTCAAGGGCCGGGAAGAGGCCGATATTGACCGAGAGGTCCATGATCCGGTTTTCAAACTTTTCTCCGTAGTTTAGCAGCTTGGTGTCCCACGGTGACATTTCAAAGCCCATGGCGCGCTTCTCCCGCGCTTCACGGCATTTGGCATACAACTGGATGCAGCTGTCCATGATGGCGCGTTGGTCATCGCGGGTTTCTCCGTTGACCAGCTGTTTGAGCCGTGAGAGGGAACCGAAAGGTTCGATGCTGCCGTCTTTGAGGTAAAACTGGCCTTCGGTGATGTAGCCGGTGTTATCGGGAACGGGGTGCGTGAGGTCGTCGCCCGGCATGGTGGTGACGGCCATGATGGTCACCGATCCGCCATTTTCAAACACTACGGCTTTTTCATAGCGCGAGGCGAGCTGGGAATAGAGGTCGCCCGGATAGCCGCGGTTGCTCGGAATCTGTTCCATGGTGATGGCGATCTCTTTCATGGCATTGGAAAAGTTGGTCATATCGGTCAACAGAACGAGGACCTTTTTCCCCTGAACGGCAAATCCCTCGGCCACGGTCAGGGCCAGATCCGGTGTCAAAAGGCATTCGACGACGGGATCGGCGGCCGTATGGATGAAAAGCACCGATCTCGCCATGGCGCCGCCTTCCTCGATCTGCTTCCGGAAGTACAGGTATTCGTCGTACTTGAGTCCCATGCCTCCCAGCACGATCACATCGGCTTCCGCCTGCAGCGCGATCCGGGCCAAAACCGCATTGTACGGTTCTCCCGGCACCGAGAAGATGGGCAGTTTCTGCCCTTCGACCAAGGTGTTGAAAACGTCGATCATGGGAATGTTGGTGGGAATCATCCTGTTCGGCATGAGCCTGACCACCGGGTTCACCGAGGGGCCTCCAACTTCCACCAGGTCGCTTGTGAGGGGACTTCGGTTGTCGCGGGGTTCACCTGCGCCGGAGAAAATCCGCCCATAGAGATTTTCCGAAAAATTGAAGCGCATGGAGGAGCCCAGAAAGCTCACCCGGTCCCAGGTTCTGATGCCCCTGGTCCCGGCAAAAATTTGCAGTGTCGCCTGGTCTTCCGAAACCCGGATGACCTGGCACAGGGATTTTCCCCAGTCCCCTTCGACGACAGCCAGTTCTTCATAGCCGACTCCGCCTGCCTTCAGGGTCGCGACGCTACCGGCAATCCTTTCAATCCGCGTGTAATACTTACGCATTCAGAGTCTCTCCCTCGGCTATGAATGATTCTCAGCCAGCAAAGATTCGATTTTGGCTCCAGCCTCTTGCATGGACGCGCTTTCCCAGGCTGAATAGTTCCAGTTTTTAAACTGCTCGGTCAATTTGAAAAAGGTGTCCCGGGCGGCTTCCTTATCGGTGAAGGCAAAGGGACGCCGAAGGATGGCAGCGACCTTTTCGAACAGGACCTTTTGGCGCTCAGGCGGGCAGGCCGCATCCACATCGTCGAAGGAGTTTTGCTGCAGGTAGACCGAGTCCAGGAATTCGGACTTGAGGTAGACGACGAAGTCGTCCAGGGAGGTGCCTTCTTCGCCCACCACCTGCATCATCTCAAAGACACCGCGGCCTTTCTTGAGAAAACCATGCGCCCATGCGACACTCTCCCCATCGATGATCCCCTGGTATTTCGACCACGATTCCAGGGGATCGATGGCCGGAAACCGGCGTGCATAGGATCGGGCATACGAAAGGCCGAGAAAGGATCCGACAACCTTCAGTGTGCTCTGGGTGACCGGTTCTTCGAAGTTGCCGCCCGCAGGGCTCACCGCGCCGTTGATCGTGAGGGATGAAGTCCGTCCGTCCGGCAGCCGGATCACCCCGGCGCGCTCGTAGAACCGGGCGATGGAGCTTTACAGGTATGCGGGGAACCCTTCATCGCCGGGAATTTCTTCCAGACGCCCG
>JBJKPT010000495.1:0-7497 GCA_046706045.1 Desulfobacterales bacterium | reverse complement strand
ATATTGATTTTAAGGGAATCGAAATCAAAAAAACGATGTACCGGATGAGCGACGGGGAAATGGATGCGCAATTGGCCCTTCTTCAGCGCCGACTGGCCGAACGCAAAACCGTGGAGGGGCCCGAGCGGGCCCTGAAAGACGGAGATTTTGCGCTGATCACCTACGAAGGGTTCAAAGACGGCGCCCCCTTTGCGGAAACCGCCCGAACCGAAAATTATTCCGTGAAAGTCGGCAGTGGCCAGATCGACAAAGCCTTTGACGAGCAAATCATCGGCATGAAACCCGGCGAAACCCGTGAGGTTGACGTGACATTTCCCGATTCCCACGAAATCCCGGCCCTGCGGGGACAGTCCATCCGGTTTTCCGTGACGTTGAGCGAAATTCAGGAAGAAATCCTGCCGGCGATCGACGATGACATGGCCAAGCAACTCGGCCCTTTTGACGACCTTGACGCGCTCAAGGCAAAAATCCGGGAAAACCTTCAGCAGGGCTACGACAGCCGGTCCGATCAGGAAGTCAACGAACAAATTTACACCGCGCTCATCGGTCGCACCGACTTCGAACTTCCCGAGTCCCTCGTGGAAGGAGAACTCGATGCCATCGTTTCAGATGCCGAACGGACCTTCGAATACCACAACATGAGCTTGGACCAGGCCGGGACGACCCCGGAAAAACTGCGTGAACAATATCGGTCCACGGCCGAAAAACAGGTGCGTCGCCACTTGATTCTCGGTAAAATCATCGAGCAGGAAAAACTCGAACTGCCGGATTCGGTCCTCGAGGAAGGTTTTGAAAAAATGGCCAAGACGTTCCAGCAGCCGGCCGCTGCCATCAAGGCCTACTATGACAAGAACCCGGACAAGCTGGACTATTTCAAGCACACGTTACTTGAAAAAGAGGCGCTTCGGCTTATACTGGAAAAAAGCAGCGTCGAGGAGATCGAACCGGCAACCGACGCCGACAGCGCATCCAAAGGGGCCTGATCGTTGCGGAATGCCCGTTTATCGTTTATGAGGTCTTTGGATGTGTGCTTGAACCGTCATGCCGGGCTTTTTCGGCATCGCGAAAATGTTGAATCGACCGGATCACGCGAGCGCATTGCCGCGCGCCGATTCGAACCGGCCACAAAAAAGGAGTCCTCCATTGCCGCTGATTCCGATGGTGATTGAACAAAGCAGCAAGGGTGAACGCGCTTACGACATCTATTCCCGGCTGCTGAAGGACCGGATCATCTTTCTAGGCTCCCCGATCAACGACGAGATCGCGAACCTGCTCATCGCGCAGTTGCTTTTTCTTGAATCCGAGGACCCGGACAAGGACATCAACTTTTACATCAACTCTCCGGGTGGTGTGGTCACGGCGGGCATGGCGGTTTACGACACGATGCAGTACATCAAGCCGGAGATCGCCACGGTCTGCATCGGCCAGGCGGCCAGCATGGGCGCGGTGCTCCTGGCCGCGGGCACAAAAGGAAAACGCTATTCGCTGCCCAATGCCCGGATCATGATCCACCAGCCGTTGGGCGGATCCCAGGGACAGGCGGCCGACATCGCCATCCAGGCAAAGGAAATTTTGCGCATTCGAGACAAAATCAATGAAATCCTGGCGTTTCACACCGGCCGGAATATCGATCACATCGAGAAAGTCACGGATCGCGATTTTTTCATGTCCGGCCAGGAAGCCAAGGATTACGGACTGATCGATACGGTCATGGTCAGCCGCGAAGACCTCTTCCGCAAGGAAGGCAACGAGGAGGCGTAGCTATGGCCAAAAAAGGCGATGAGACCGAGAATCTGTTCTGCTCGTTTTGCGGCAAGAACCAGAAAGAGGTGAAAAAGCTGATCGCCGGCCCCGCGGTGTATATTTGCGACGAGTGCATCCAGTTGTGCAGCGAGATCATCGAAGAAGAAAAAGAGCAGGAGAGCGAATACCTCGAGCAGCAATATGTACCCAAGGACATTAAAAAAATTCTCGACGATTACGTGATCGAGCAAGACGATGCGAAAAAGATCCTCGCCGTTGCCGTGTACAACCACTACAAGCGGCTCAACTCCACCGTCATCAACGATGCCGTCGAAATCCAGAAGAGCAACATCCTTCTGATCGGGCCGACCGGTTGCGGCAAGACACTTCTTGCCCAGACCCTGGCCCGATTTCTCAACGTGCCGTTTACCATCGCCGATGCCACCAGCCTTACCGAAGCCGGCTACGTGGGCGAGGACGTGGAAAACATCATCCTGGCGCTGCTGCAAAACGCCGATTACGATGTGGAGAAGGCCAAGCGTGGAATCGTTTACATCGATGAAATCGACAAGATCGCCAGCAAGAGCGACAATCCGTCGATCACGCGCGACGTTTCGGGCGAAGGGGTTCAACAGGCCCTGTTGAAAATCATCGAAGGCACCATGGCCAGCGTCCCGCCCAAGGGAGGACGCAAACACCCGCAGCAGGATTTCGTGAAGGTGGACACCTCCAACATCCTCTTTGTCTGCGGGGGGACCTTCAACGGCCTGGAAAAGTTGATCCAGCGACGGATTGGCTCCAAGGTGATGGGCTTTGGGGCGAACGTCAGCCGGGCCGGAGAGACCTCGACCGGGTCGCTGCTCAAGCAATTGCAACCCGAGGATCTTATCAAGTACGGCCTGATCCCGGAATTTCTCGGCCGGTTGCCGGTGATCGCGACCCTGGAAGAACTCAGCGAAACCACCTTGATCCGAATCCTCACCGAACCGAAAAACGCGCTGGTCAAACAGTACAAGAAGCTTTTTGAGATGGAAGGCGTCAACCTCCGGTTGACCGACAGCGCCCTTAAAGCGATCGCCAAGGAAGCCGTCAAGCGAAAATCCGGGGCTCGCGGGTTGCGTGCCATCATGGAAAATTGCATGCTCGACATCATGTACGATATTCCATCCCTCGAAAACGTCAAGGAGTGCGTCATCGGCGAAGATGTGGTCCTCAACAAGGAAGCGCCGATCATCCTTTACGAACAGACAAAAAAGCAGGCCTCATGGGTCTGCCGATCTTCTCAACCATGGAAAAAACAGACGCCGCCGGCGGAGGACGCTTTCCCACGCGGCGCTTGCGCACCGAGCCTTTGCCCGTGCGCTTGTCAACAAACCCGCGACCTTTGTGAGGGCGCGGCCTTTTTCGTTACTCATGGTAACCCTACAGCCACCTTATGATGCATATGCCGAAACTGTTTAAAATGGAAAAATCACCGAGTCGAACGCTGCCGCTTCTACCTCTGCGCGACATCGTCGTTTTCCCCCATATGGTCGCGCCCCTGTTCGTCGGGCGGCCCAAATCGGTCAATGCATTGGCCGATGCCATGAACCACGACAAGCGGCTTTTTCTTGCCACGCAAACCAGGGCCGGCATCGACAACCCGAGCGACCAGGACATCAGCCACATCGGCACCATCGGCAAAGTGCTTCAACTCCTGCGCCTGCCGGATGGCACGGTCAAGGCCCTGGTCGAGGGCGAAATGCGCGGACGCGTTGTCCGGTTTCTGGAAAACGACGAGTTTTTCCAGGTGGAAATCGACGTGAGCCCGGAACCGGAGCTTCCGGAAACCGAAATCCTCGCCCTGCGCCGGGCAGTGGTCGATGCCTTCGAAGAATACGCCGGCGTCAACAAGAGCATCTCCAGGGATCTCGTGACCAACGTGGCCGACATGGAAGATCCCTCCAAGCTTGCCGATACCCTGGCGGCGCACTTCAATTTCAAGATCGAAGACAAGCAGAAACTGCTCGAAACGATTCTTCTGGAAGAACGTCTGCCGCTGCTGCTCGGCCTGATCCGCATGGAAATCGAGGTCTACGAAATGGATCAGCGGATCAAAAACCGGGTCAAGGAACAAATGGAGAAGACTCAGAAAAATTACTACCTGAACGAGCAGATGCGAGCCATCAAAAAGGAAATGGGCTCCGATGAAGAGGGCGCCGAGGAGCTCCGGGAGCTCGAAGAACAGATCAATGCCAAGGAGATGTCCGAGGAGGCAAAAGACAAGGTCACCAAGGAATTCAAAAAGCTGCGGATGATGGCGCCCATGTCGGCCGAGGCCACGGTGGTCCGAAATTACATCGAGTGGATCATCAGCCTTCCGTGGATGGAAAAAACCGAAATCCTCGATGACTTGGACCAAGCCGAGCGCATCCTCAACGAAGACCACTACGGTTTGGAAAAGCCCAAGGAACGGATTCTCGAATACCTGGCCGTGCAATCGCTGGTGAAAAAACTGCGGGGACCGATCCTGTGCTTTGTCGGGCCGCCGGGTGTCGGCAAGACATCGCTCGCGAAGTCGGTGGCCCGGGCCACCGGCCGAAAATACGTGCGGCTCAGCCTCGGCGGTGTCCGGGACGAAGCCGAAATCCGAGGTCACCGGCGCACCTACATCGGGGCCCTGCCGGGAAAAATCATCCAGTCGCTGAAAAAGGCAGGGGTCAACAACCCGGTTTTCTGCCTGGACGAAGTCGACAAGATGAGCATGGACTTCCGCGGCGACCCGTCCGCGGCCCTGCTCGAAGTCCTCGATCCGGAACAGAACGTGGCCTTCAACGACCACTACCTGGATCTCGACTATGACCTGTCCGATATTCTTTTCATCACCACCGCCAACACCCTGCCGGACATTCCGTTGCCGCTGCAGGACCGAATGGAAATCATCCGCCTGCCCGGCTACACCGAATATGAAAAGTATCACATTGCCCGAAACCACCTCATTGGCAAACAGGTGAAGATGAACGGCCTCGAAGAGATGCCGGTGCAATTTTCCAAGAATGCGGTGTTGACCATCATCCGCCAGTACACCCGAGAGGCCGGGGTGCGCAACATGGAACGGGAAATCGCTTCCATCTGTCGCAAGATCGCACGGGAACTGGTTGGAAACAAGGATCTGGAGCGCGTTTCCGTAAGCTCCCAGTCCGTTGCCAAATATCTCGGCCCCCGCCAGTTTAAAAAGGACGGAATCGAGGAAAAGGACCATATCGGCATGGCCACGGGGCTTGCCTGGACCCAGGTGGGCGGCGAATTGCTGGGCATCGAAACCCTGATCCTGCCGGGCAAGGGAAAACTTCTATTTACCGGAAAGCTCGGCGATGTCATGAAAGAATCGGCCCAGGCCGCGGTCAGCTACGTCCGGTCCCGGGCCGACAGCCTGCGCATCGACAGCGGCTTTTACAAGGATTTCGACCTCCACGTCCATGTGCCCGAAGGCGCCATCCCAAAGGACGGACCTTCCGCCGGCATCGCCATCTGCACATCGATCGTATCGGCGCTCACCAAGCGACCGGTCCGGCGGGACATCGCCATGACCGGTGAGATCACCCTGCGCGGCCGGGTGCTGCCCATCGGCGGGCTCAAGGAGAAGATACTGGCGGCCCATCGCAGCGGCATCAAGAAAGTGCTCATCCCGGCAGATAACGAAAAGGATCTGAAGGAGATCCCCTCAAGCATCGCCAAGCAGCTTGAAATCGTCTGCGTCGAGCACATGGACGAAGTCCTGGGGCATGCCATCATCCGTGACGGCGAGGATATTCTTTTCAAGGAGAACGACATCCACATTGCCATCGCACCCGAGCGCGAAGAAGGCGCCGGAGGGGAGATCGATCAGCCGTCGATCGTGAATTGACAAGGCTTTTAGACGATCGCGGAGGGCCCTCGAGGGGCGCTCAAAAACCTTCAAAAACGGCTTGACACCCCTATGCGGAGCTGATAGTTATGCCCATCTCGTCGCGGGGGAACCCACCCCGGGCAAAGGCGGCCGGGCGGGTAGCTCAGCTGGGAGAGCACCGGCCTTACAAGCCGGGGGTCACAGGTTCAAGCCCTGTTCCGCCCACCAAAAAAACAACACGATCCCTCGGGGGTGTAGCTCAGTTTGGTTAGAGCGCCGGCCTGTCACGCCGGAGGTCGCGAGTTCGAGCCTCGTCACTCCCGCCACAATAATCACAAGGGGTTACGGTCCATCCGTAACCCCTTGTTCATTTCCAGGATTGGCCGCTCCCCCTCACTATTCTCCTCACACAAGACAAAATCGGGCTATATGCCGGTAAGCCTCGGATCAGCGCTGCCGCAATTGCGACCATAGCGGTTGTGCTGGTGGGCGGAGTTTTTAGCGTAAAATGTGAGGACCGATTGAAGATCTTTTCATTATGATAATAGATAGTTATATGGATCGTGATGAACTGGGGTGTGGGGGAACAATCACCAGGGCTACCCTATGGGGGACTTTTTCATAACCGGCTCCAAGGAAGTGCCCGCCAACAAATGGGATCCATCTTAATTGGTGCATGACACCCACGATATGCCGTACACCTACAAGGGTGAGTCGGCCGTCATTCCGGACGTTACGGGCGGCTTCTGCCCGGCCTGCGGGAAGGCCGTTCTTGGTGCGGCGGAATCGGAATGCGTATTCCGCTTCACCCATCCGGTGGTGGCCGACATTTCCGGAAAGGGCGAATACCGGTTCTACCGCCGCGCTCTGACCGATGTCAACCTCCGGAGGGATGAATTCCTCGGCACCGACGTAAAGACCATCCTTAAAGACCGGGAACAGGAGCTATCCTTATTGAAATCGGCCATCAATACATCAATGACGGGTTGACCTCGTTGGCCGGTTCCCGGTCGTCCAGATAGTCGTCGAGGTTTTTTTACCGTCCCGGCGAGCTTCCCCTTGGCCGAGTGCACGGTGAGTCCGTCCACCCGGGGTGTACCTTTTTCTGCCTTCACACCGAAAACACATAATGCACTAATCGATCGCCAACTCACCGCCTTTAACGTCCCGATCATCGCCCAGCGAAACGAAAAAGTCGTGTCATGCTCTATTCGGATGGGATTACCAAACGTTTTCCAGCAGCCAGCAGCAACATGTGGCCAATTCAAAAGCCTCCGTTCGGGGACCGGAAATGGCTATGGCGGATGAACCCTTCGCGTCGCTCGACCCCCATAATGCTGCCAAAGTGATGCGCTCGCTCAAAGCCATCAACGAAGAAGATGGAATCCCCGCCATCTGCAACCTGCATCATTTGAATACCGCAAAGTCCAACTGCCGGCGGATCATCGGCATGGCCATGGACGAATCGTCTTCGCGCTGGGAGCCCAAAAGCACTCACCACGGTGGAAATACAAAAGGTCTATGGAGCCGATGGAGAAAGCAACGAGGTGCAAAGGGCGCTTGAATGCATTGCCGGCGAAGCAGACGATCGTTTTTCCGAAGCCGTATTCGCAGGAGCATAAACCGCTATGGATGGGATCGTGACGGCCGTTAGTCGTAACGCGGTGCACGCTTTCAGCAAGCAGAATCAGGAAGGCATCCGGCTTCTGGCCGGACTTGGAATCGAGGGTGATGCGCACATGGGTGAGAGGATCAAACATCGCTCGCGGGTGGAGCACGACCCGAACCGGCCCAATCGGCGCCAGGTGCATCTCGTTCATGCCGAGTTGTTGGACGAATTCCGGAACGCGGGCTTTGCCGTATCCGCCGGGCAAATGGGTGAGAAT
>JBJKPT010000494.1:0-2444 GCA_046706045.1 Desulfobacterales bacterium | reverse complement strand
AGTTGGCAATACGGCTGTGGACTGCTTTATCCGGAGCGTATCCGAACCACTCCCGTACATAGAACTTCATAAAGTTGATATGATTCACGTACTTTAGATACTTTACATATTCAATTATTGGGTTCATCAAAATAAATGCAAAGAGAAGAGGTATACCGAACCGGATAAGCTTGCTGGCTATAAATTTACGAGCTCCATGGCCGTCGAATGATCGAGGAAAGAAATATCCCGATATAAAAAAGAAAAGGCCCATAAAAAAGGAAGCATTAAATAGAAAGAAAAGCCCCAATGGTTTTACTCGTTCACCCGGGTATGAATAAAACCAGCTTCCACCTGTAGAACCGTATGCCTGTCCGACATGATGTATGATAACCAGGATTATCAAAAACACCTTGAGATTATCAAGATAGCAAATCCTTTTATTATCGGTCAGTTGGTTGTCTTGGTGCGGCCCCAGCCCATCAATCCCGGGAAAGTGTGCCATGGCTCATCCTCCGATCGGATCGGTTGAAATTTGGTCTGGATAGAAGAGGGCAATCGGTTGTTTTCTTACCATCGCATGAGGCGGATGTCGTGTGTAAGCATATTGTGTCCACCTATTTCTCAGTTGGCATCCTCCCACCCACTCAGCTGAAAATGCGATGCAGGCGCCGCCAGGAAAGCACCGGTCCATTCGAGCGATTCTGGGAATCTTCTCCTCCGAATACGACATGGGGTTGAACGGAGCAAGGCCTGCCGGTCAACGCCATGCGGTCAGAAAAGCCGGTGAGGTTTTTGAGAAAATTCCTGGTCACCGTTGCGCCCGATTTTACCTCGACAGCCATAAGGTTCTGTCCTTGGTCGATGATGAAGTCAACCTCCGGGCCGCGGGCTTCCCGATAGTGAAACAGACGTGGCTGCAAGGCGTTATGCACGGTTGCCTTGTAAAGCGCTGAGACGACCCAGCTTTCGAAAATCGCTCCCCTTAATGGATGAAAACGCAACTGATCGGGTTCACGTATGCCGAGCAGGTGTCGGTAACAAAGGCGCGGGTGCCGATGATGCCGGAGTCCGAGAACTAACGCGTTCGCGCGGCAAAACGCCTGCTGCGCGCGAGCTTGAAGCCCTCGGTTTCGGACGATTTCAGCGAATGGAAAACCGATCCGCATCAGGAAAATCGAAAAAGGACGTCTTCAAAGTTCTTTATTTTTCCTCCGCGAAACGCGATTCCTTCCGCTTCGAGGAGTTTCATTTTTTCCTGGACGGCCGGTCCCGATGTCTCTCCTTTAAACCCACCAATCCGACCGGATGTGGCGACGACCCGGTGTCAAGGCACTTCCGGCGCATAGGGGTTCGTCCGCATGGCCTGCCCGACCCCTCGATAGGATTTGGTCCCCAAGGCATGGGCAATTTCCTTATAGGTAGTCACGCGCCCCTTTGGCACCTTCCTTAACAGATCGTATGCTTTTTCCGCGAAGGTCTTCATCTTCACCCTCTCTTTTTCGATTTTTATTGAGCGTTGCCGAATCGCGGTTTCTCGAAACCAGGAATCGTTTGGGGGTAAGCAGGAAAGCATAAACATTCTCTTCCGCGTATCCGCATCGCCAACGTTTTCCCGCATTCGTTTAATCTTTTTATCCTGGATCGTGATCAAACCCCCGCCACGTCGTCGTTTGATCAATGGATTCCCGGGAAGTTTCAATCCGATTCGCCGGGAAACCCCAATCGGGGTATCCGATGGCGACGGCGATGATGATCTGCTTGGTATCCGGGATGTTGCAGAATTTCCTCAATACTTCCGGGTACATCACGCCCTGATCCTGAATGCAGGTTCCCAAGCCGTAATGCAAGGCGATCAGGCAGATTGTCTGGGTCACCGCGCCGATATCAAAAACCGGTGTTCCTTCGGCAAGCATTCGGTCGGCACAGATGATGATCGCGGCTGGAGCATTGAAAAAGCGAAGTCCTTTTTCCATCCATTGGGTGCGCTTATCCGTATCCTCCCGTTTGATGTCAAGGACTTGGAAGAGCTGTTTGGCGAGTTCGATTTGGCGATGGCGGTAAACGCTGTCCGAAGGCCATCCCGTTACGGAATGTTCCGAATGCGGTTTCTCTCCGGCTCTGAATTTTTCAATAACGCCGCTTGTAACCGCATCCAGAACCTCATTTGTTATGACGATGAATTCCCACGGCGGGGTGTTCATGGCCGACGGCGCGCGGCACGCGGTTTCCAGGATTTCCCGGATAACCGTCCTTGGAACCGGATCCTTTTTGAAACCTCGGACGCTTTTTCGTTTTCTTATCGCTTCGAGAATATCCATAACCGTAGTCCGTCCCTATTTCTTCCCTAAATCCACCAAATGGACCGGATGCGGGGACGACTCGAACTCATGAGACCTCCGACGCATAAGGGTTTGTCTTCCAATGTCCGAGGAGGCAACACCCATATCCCCCTTTCTTTATCC
>JBJKPT010000493.1:0-4077 GCA_046706045.1 Desulfobacterales bacterium | reverse complement strand
CTCGCTTCTCGCGCCTTGCGACCCAGGCGCCTCGACCATCTCGGTGCGTCACCGTATTTATGCCCAGGACCACTAAGCCGTCTAGGTTCGACACTCTTTCCGAGCAATGCCCATGCCATGGGCGAAGCCGGCTGGTAAAATTTTAACGCCCTGAAATTGTAATGTAATCAAGATGCGACCGGTGTGGAGGGAAAACGTTGGCATCTCCCCGGGTGTCGGGATTTTTTACAGGCTGTCATCCTAAAAACGCGGGCCCGATGGACGCCGGGTTAACGATTCTCACGGCGGATTCGGTTCACCAAACCTGCGAGGGGGAAGGCGGCCTGCAGCGGGCACACTTCAAATCGTTCCGTTCTGATTTTCCGGGGTGACGCGTCGCACCGCGGTTTCCAGCTTGAGTCCGAACTTGTCGATCTTGGCGTGGAGGGTGGGCCGTGAAAGACCCAGCATGCGCGCGGCCTGGGAACGGTTGCCGCCGCTCAGGCGCAGCGCCTCGACGATGAGAAGCCCCGCCACCTGGTCCATGCATTCGTCAAAAAGGCAGTTGCCGGTGGAATTGGTCATTTTATGAAGCAGCATCCGGCGGATCGTCTCCTCGAGGGACACGGCAGGGGCCTGCACCGCCGGCACGCCGATGGCCTGGGCGATGTCCTCGTCTCCCAGGGGGCCGCCCTTGTTGAAGATGATGGCCTTCTGAATCACGTTGGAAAGTTCCCGCACGTTCCCCGGCCACGCGTAATGGGAAAGCCGGGCGACGGCTGTCGGGGTGATGCCCGGATTGACGGTGCCGATATCCGCGGCGTGCCGGGATAGAAAATAGGACGTCAACACCTCGATGTCGTCGGTGCGTTCGCTCAAGGGCGGCATCCGGATCGTGACGACCTTGAGCCGGAAGTAAAGATCTTCACGGAAGGTCCCTTTTTCGATGGCCGCCTCGAGGTCCCGGTTGGTTGCGGCGATGATGCGCACATCGACGGGGATGGTCTCGCGGCCGCCCAGCCGTTCGATGCTTCTCTCCTGAAGAAGCCGCAGGACCTTGGCCTGGAGGCTCATGGGCAAATCGCCGATTTCATCGAGAAAGACCGTGCCGGTGTTGGCCTGTTCGAGTTTTCCCACCCGCCGGTGGATGGCGCCGGTAAAAGCCCCCTTTTCGTACCCGAAGAGTTCGCTTTCCAACAACGTTTCGGGGATGGCGACACAGTTGATGACCAGAAATGGGTTGCCGGAGCGGTGGCTGTATTGGTAAATGGCACGCGCGGCCAGCTCCTTGCCCGTTCCCGAGTCCCCCCGGATCAACACGGTCGCATCGGTGGAGGCCACCCGTCCGATGGATTTGTACACCATCTGCATCGGCGCGCTTTTGCCGATGATGGCCTCCCGGGTCGCTTTTTCCGGGGAGATGTTCATGTCCACGGGTCGACGCATAAACCGGCCGGCCTCCAATCCCTTGCGGATCAGTTCGAGCATCTCGGGGATGTCAAAGGGTTTGAGCACGTAATCGAAGGCCCCCATGCGCGTGGCCTCGATGGCGGTCTCGGTGGTGCCGAAGGCGGTCATCATAATAACCGGCAGCTTCGGCTCGATGGCATGGACGGCTTTGAACGTCTCGAACCCGTCCATCCCGGGAAGGCGCATGTCGAGCACGATCAGATCCGGGATCCGTTGATGGATGAGATCGAGCCCGGCTTCACCGGATCCGGCGCTGTGCACCTGATAGCCTTCGGCGGTCAGCAGCTTGACGAAACTTTTTCGCAACTGGTCGTCGTCGTCGATGATGTAAATGGTTTCCACCGGTGGTTTCCTTTAGGGTTGTGGCCGAAGGCGGGTCCGGGGCCTCGTGAACACCGGTCGCCGCGATGTCCTTTGGATCAGCTGGGGGTTGGCGGCGAGGCCTTTACCATGGGCAGGGCGATGGCAAAGGTGGCGCCCTCGCCCTGTGTGGAACGGACCGTCAGTCGGCCGCCGTGTTCTTCGACGATGCGCTGGGCGATGCTCAGCCCCAGGCCCGTACCGTTTTCCTTGGTGGTGAAAAAAGGCTGAAACAGGTTATCGACCATCGACGGCTCGATGCCCGGGCCGGTGTCGGTGATTTCCACGATGGCCTCGGCGCCGGGGCCGGTGCTCTCGTTTTTTTCGGTAATGACGATGGTTCCGCCGTTGGCCATGGCTTCGCAGGCATTGACGATCAGGTTGACCAGCACCTCCTTGATCTGTTCGGGATCGGCCTCGACTTCGGGCAGCGGGGCGCACCGCCGCAGCGTGACGTTCACGTCAAAGGCACGCATTCGGTATTCGATCAGCTGGAGGGCCTGGTCCACGATGAGCGATGGGCTGATGCGCTGGGTGACGAGTTTCGGCGGGCGGGCGAATTCCAGGAAATTCTGAACGATGTTGTCCACGTGGCGGATCTCCGTGGTGATCACGTCGAAATCTTCTTTCTGGTCCTCGGAGAGCTTCAGTGAGCGATCCAGGGAAAAAAGTCGCATTTTTACACTGGTCAGGGGGTTGCGCACGCTGTGGGCCACCCCGGCGGCGAGCTTTCCCACCAGGGCGAGTTTTTCCGTTTGCGCGAGGGACTCCCGGCTCTTTTCCAACGCCATGTGGGTCTGGCCGGCATCGACGATCAACTCGGAATTGTTCTTTCGGATCATCTGCATCAGGTCCGGGTCGGAGTCCGGATTCGGGATGGGTTCGTGCCGGGTCAGGGCCGCCAGTTGGCGCAGGGGCGAGATGATCTGGCGCATCAGGACAAAGGCCAGCATCAGGGCCAGTGCCAGGCTGAGCGCAAGCCCCCCCAGGGCCGCCATCCGCAAGCGATGGGAACGGGTACGGGCGAGCCGGCGCGTGATTTCGATGCGTTTGGCGAAAAGGGCCTTGTACGCTTCGCAGTCCATGAAGATCTGGAAGAAGCGCTCATGGTTCACCTGTTGCAGGCGCTTGCCCTCGTCGATGTTTCCGGCCTTGTAATCCGCGATGACCCGGTCCTTGTCTATCGTGTATTGCCGATAGGTCCTGTCGATTTTGGCCACCATATCGATGAAGTCCGGGGAATTGTGCAGTCTGCGGGCATCCGCAAGGCGGGAATCGAAAATGCTCTGATACCGGTCGAGCTTGTCGAGCCACTTGGTATCGCCGTCCTGGATGAAATAGGAAACGAACCCCTTCTGGTTGGCCAGGGCCATTTCCAGGCTCACGGCCGTCTGGTAACCGGAGATGTGTTTCTGGATCAGATCGTCGAGGATGATCTCGGTATGCAGGCTGTACCAGACCGTAAGGATGCTGCCGGCCGATGAGATGATCGCAAGACTTCCCAGGATCAGAAACAGGCGCACCTTCAGGGTGAGTCGATGCCACATGGCGGTTCAGGCCTTCTTATCCAACCGGATCACGCAAATGCTGACGGATTCGCAAAAAGTCCTCGAACCGTCATGCCGGACCTGATCCGGCATCCAGAACGTGTTGAATTGACTGGATCCCGGCTTTCGCCGGGATGACAACAACGTGGAAAAACGACTTTTTGCGGATTCATCAATGTTCATACGCTATGGGAAATGATTTTCTCGCAAAAGGGAAACGATCGCAATAGAACCGCTTGGATATATGTTAAAAAATGAGGGTTTCGCCCATGGCCGGGAAAACGGGTGTCTGAAATTTTTACATGCCGGAGAACCGATTTTACGGTTTCGGCCTCACGGAACGCCCCCACAGGGGCGGGTTCTGCCCGAACGCAATGGCGCGGAGACATGAAAAAAAGACTGTGATATCGGTAGGTTTTGCTCCACTCGACCCGTTTGCTCATCCGGTCCGGACACACCCTTTTCCGTATTCGTTTCGTAATATTCAGCAATGGCCGTGCCATTTCCTTTTTTGAGATGAAGGCAGCGCCAGCATTGGATGGGTTACGTTATCGTCGGGGAAGGGCCGGGGGATGCGGCAGGGTCCGCGCCCGGGCGCCTTGCCGGCCGCCAGCGTTCGATGGCGGCTTTGAGGTGGTCGGGGCGGATCGGTTTGGAGATGTAGTCATCCATACCGGCCGCCAGGCATTTTTCCCGGTCTCCTTTGAGGGCATGGGCGGTC
>JBJKPT010000492.1:0-2740 GCA_046706045.1 Desulfobacterales bacterium | reverse complement strand
TGCTCAACGCCTTGCCCCAGTCTTCCCGGCGGATCTCCCCGGTGATCGTCGCAATGGCCGAGGGCAATTGAATGCCGGCCGCCAGCCCGATCGCCATCAGAAGCAGCCGCATCGCGGTAAGGGACCTGACCACCGTGAAGGGGATCAAGGCCGCGCCGATGACCCAGATGGAAGCCATCACGGTTCCCTTGTGCTTGATTTTCGATGAAATCAGGCCGGAACACAGGGGGGCGATCAGGTAGCCCAGGGATATCATGAGAAACAACGAGCCGGCCTGGGCGTGGTGGATTCCCAGGTCATGCTCGATGGCCGGCATGAGAGGGGCGAACATGATCCGGGTGACGAATCCGAGGAAAAAAATCCACGCCAGGAAGATCGGGATACCGACCTTGTCCCGGAACGGCTCCGGCATCGGGCATTCGTTTGTGGCGATATCGTCCATGATCGTCACCCGTGCGGATTAGCGCAATGACACCGCGGGCATTGGCCGCCGGCGCAGCAGCGGAAGCAACAGCAGCAGGGAGAGCCCCGCAAAAACCGCTCCCAGAACGAACGCCCAGGTGTAGGCGCCGCTCCGGTCGATGGTCCAACCGCAGAGGATGGGCGAAAAAATCGAGCCGATGCCCAGAAACATCGTCCACAGCCCGATGACGCTTCCCGAGGAGCGCCGGTCAAAAAAATCCGGGGCCGCCGCCGCATAGATCGGCCAGACCGCGCCGTAGCCCAGGCCGAACAGCGCGGTGGATCCGTAAAGAAGCGCAAGGTGCGGGGCGTAGGCCATGCCCAGGCATCCGGCAGCCATCAGGGAGTCGCAGGTCACCATGGTCCTCACCCTTCCGAACGAATCGGATAGCGCCCCCAGCACCACCTTGCCGATCATCCCGCTCATGGCGATGACCACGATCAACCGGGTGGCCACCGCATAGTCGAGCTTCAATGCTTCGGTGGCGTAGGCACTCAAATACGTAAAGGGAACCAGGGCCGTGAATCCCACGAAGAGATAGGATATGCCGATCCGCCACAATTGCCTTTCCCGCAACAATTCCCAATAGGAAACGGCGGCCGGCGGGTGCCGCGGCGCCTCGCGACCCCCGGCCGGCGCCGGCGCGCCCTCGGTCCGGGGCGCCCGGACCAGGACACCGTTCAACCCGGCCACACAAAACCCGAACACCCCCATGGCCATCCACCCGGCCGTCCAGTCGTAACGGCCCACGATGACCGGCAGAATCAAGCCCCAGAGCGCAATTCCGCTCCCGCTGCCCAGGGTGGTAAACGCCAGGGCGGTCCCCCGCCGGCGATCGGGGACCCATCGCTGGACGAGGGAGACGACCGGTGCCCAGCAGGCGGAATGGCCGATGCCGGCGAGGGCAAAGAACAGGCAGGCGCTCAAAACCGATGTCGCATAGGCCATGAGAAAGGCCCCGCCGGCCAGAATCGCGGTAAAAACGGTGAGGATCACCCGGATGTTGCGGCGGTCCGCCAGGAGCCCGAGAATCGGCGAACAGATGGTGTAGGAAAGAAAATAACTGCCGTAGATCATGCCCGCCTGGGTTTTTGAAATCACCAGGGCCGGGAGCATCTCGGGAAGAAGCATGCCGTAGCCGTACCGGATGGCATAGGCGATCGATACCGTAAAAAAGCCGGCAATCAGAACCGCGGCGGTCCGCTTCGTCATGAGCACGTACCGGAATAACGGACGGAATCCCTCAATACATGATGAACCCGCAAAAAAGTCGTTTTTCCCACTTTGTGGTCATCCCGGCGAAAGCCGGGATCCAGTCGATTCAACACCTTCTGGATGCCGGATCCGTCATGCCGGACCCGATCCGGGACCGGCATGCCCGTTCGAGTCCTTGTTGCGAATCCGTCAATACATGAGATTCGGCAAAAACAGAATCATCTTCGGAAATATCGTCATGATGATGATCCCGACAAGAACCGCCAGCATGAACGGCGCGATGCCCTTGAAAATGCGTTCCAGCGGAATGCCGCCGGGAAGGCTTTTGGCCACCCCATAGACGACGTAGACGTTGATCCCCACCGGCGGCGTGATCACGCCCATTTCGGTGGTCATCACGATGATGATCCCGAACCAGATCGGATCGTAGCCCAGGTGGAGGATGATCGGGTAAAAAATGGGAACGGTCAGCATCACGAAGGCCAGCGAATCCATGAAGCAGCCGCCGATGAAATAGACCACGACGATCATCGACAGCACGATGACCGGCGGCAGGCTGAAGCCGCCGATCCACGAGGCGATGTTGAAGGGAATCCGGGAGACCGCGAGGAATTTTCCGAACACGACCGCACCGGCGACCAGCATCATCACCATGCACGAGGTGCGCAGGGTTTCGTAAAGGGCGCTCACGAAGGCTTTCCAGGTGAGCTGCCGGCGGATCACGGAAACCGCAAGGACCCCGAACACCCCGACCGCCGCCGCTTCGGTGGGGGTGAACAGGCCGAGGAACAGGCCGCCGATCACCAGCACGAACACGGCGATGGTTTCGCCCAGTTGGGCAATGGACTTCAACCGTAGCCTCCAGGGGAACTTCTCCCCCTTCGGCCCCTGGTTCGGGGCATAGGTGCACCAGACCAGGATGGTGACGGCAAAAAGGATCGTGACCAGTATCGCCGGGACGATGCCGGCCACGAAGAGCTTCCCGATGGATTGCTCCGTCAGGATCCCGTAGATGATCAGCACCACGCTGGGCGGCATGATCATGCCCAGTCCGCCGCCGGA
>JBJKPT010000491.1:0-4537 GCA_046706045.1 Desulfobacterales bacterium | reverse complement strand
GCATCGAGGGGCTTCGGATCGCCAAGTCCCTGGGCCGGTTCGAAGGAGAAATCCCTGCCGAGTGGGACGAAAAGGCCGCCGTTCTCAAGTCCCGGCCGGGCGAGCCGGTCACCCGGACCCATCCGGCCACGGAAACCGGCGTGGTCCCGATTTTTCACTGCTACCAGGAGGTTCCCTGCAACCCCTGCACATCGGTTTGTCCCGAAGGCGCCATCCGCACCGAAAAAGACGCCATCACGGGCCTGCCCTACATCACCGACCCTGCGGCCTGCAAGGGCTGCATGGCCTGTGTCGCCATTTGCCCGGGCCTTGCCATCACCCTCATCGACTACCGCAAGGATGCGGCGCACCCCCTGGTGACGCTTGCCTACGAGATATGGCGCGAGCGGGTCGAGCCCGGTACGATCGTGCCGGTCACCGGTGACGATGGGGCAATCCTCGGCCGTAATCCGGTCAAGCGGGTGATCTCCAGCAAGAAACGCCATCCGGGCACCCTGCTCGTTCAGATCGAGGTGGACGCCGCGATCGCCAAGCAGGCGGTGGGCATCTGGGTCCAGGAACCGGCCGTCGAGCCTTCGGCGGTTTATGAAAACGCCCCCCTGCCGGATGAGGCCGTCATCTGCCGTTGCGAGCGGGTCCGTGCCGGCGAGATCCGGGAAGCGATCCGCAACGGTGTCCGGGACATGAATCAACTCAAGGCCATCAACCGGGCCGGCATGGGGGCATGCGGGTCCAAGACCTGCCGGCCCATGATCTGGCGGATTTTCCAGGAAGAAGGCGTGGACCTCGGCGAAGTGACGGACCGGGTGGACCGGCCGCTGTTCGTCGAAGTGCCCATGGGGGTTTTGGCGGGGGTGGATGGAGGTGAGGGCCATGCGTAATGTCGATGCGATCATCGTCGGGGCCGGTTCCGTCGGGGTGCCGACGGCCCTGTCCCTGGGCCGCGGCGGCGCCCGGGTGCTGGTCGTGGACAAAAATGCCTCTCCGGGCCAGGGCGAAAACAAGCACGCCATCGGCGGGATCCGGGCCACCCACTCGAGCCCCGCGAAAATCCTCGTGGGATTGCGTTCCCTGGAGATTTTTTCCCAATGGCAGGCGCGCCACGGCGACGACATCGAATGGCAGATGGGCGGCTACCTTTTTCCCGTCTACCGCGATGTCGAGGAAACGGCCTTGCGGGCGATCCTGCCGGTTCAGAAAAAATATGGCCTGGATATCGATTTCATCGGTCCCGAGGCGGTGGTCGCCGTGGTCGGCGGCATCGTCATGGACGGGCTCCGGGGCGGGACATTTTCGCCGGGCGACGGCTCGGCCTCGCCCCTTCTGGCGATCAACGCCTTTTATCGCCAGGCCCTTGCCAAGGGGGTGCGATTCTGTTTCAATGAGGCCACCGTCCGGATCGACGTGGAAAATGGGAAAGTGTCCGGAATCACGACGGAAAAAGGCCAATACAGGGCGCCGGTGGTCATCGACGCGGCCGGCGGCCGTTCCCGGGAGCTGTGCCGGACGGCCGGCACCGGCGTGCCGGTGACGCCCGAGTCCCACGAAGGCGCCATCACCGAGCCGGTCCAGCCGTTTTTCCAGGCCATGGTGGTGGACATGCGACCGGGTGAGGGGTCCAAAAACTACTATTTTTACCAGAACCGCCACGGCCAGGTGGTTTTCTGCATCACCCCGGATCCACCGATCCTCGGTACCGACAAGCGGGAGACCGCTCGGTTTCTGCCCCAGGTCTGCAGCCGAATGGTTCGCCTCATCCCCCGGTTGAAAAATCTGCGGGTACGCCGCGTCTGGCGGGGCCTCTACCCCATGTCGCCCGACGGCGCCCCCATCGTCGGGTGGAACCGGGATGTCGAGGGCCTGCTGCATGCCACGGGCATGTGCGGCCAGGGGTTCATGCTGGGGCCGGGCATCGGCGATGTCGTTGCCCGGCTGATTCTCGGTCAATCGACCCCGGACGACCGGATCGTTCTCGATGAATTTTCCCCCTATCGGGCGTTCGGCACGACCGAGGCACTGAAGTAATGTTTTGAACGGCAAGGAGCAAATTATGGCAGCACTGAAGGCAAAGGACGTCAAGAGCATCGACTACGAGGCCCCGCCCATCGACAAGGGCTATGCCGGTCAGACCCTCGAGGTGAATCTCACCACCGCCGAGGTGCTCATCCGGCCGGTCTCCGACAGCATGAAGGACATCTTCATCGGCGGCAAAGGTTTTGATCTGTGGCTGCTGTGGCACGCCGTCACCGGCAGCACCCGCTGGAACGATCCGGAAAACGCCATCTGCATCGCCTCGGGCCCCATGGGTGGAACCCCGACCTACCCGGGTTCCGGGAAAAGCATCGTTACGTCGATTTCGCCGTTGACCGGTTCGGTGATGGACTCCAACCTCGGCGGCCATTTCGGACCGTTTCTGAAGTTTTCCGGGTTCGATGCCCTGGCCGTGACCGGCAAGGCCAAGGATGCCGTGATTCTCATCGACGGCATCGCGAAAAAGATTCGGATCCTTGAAATGAAGGATCTGCCCGAGGATTCCTACGAACTGTCCGCCGGCTTGACCGACTATTTTGCCAAGGACAAAAAGAGTGAGATTTCCGTGGTGAGCACCGGCCCCGGCGCCGTCCATACCCGGTTCGGATGCCTCAATTTCAGTTGGTACGATGCCAAGCGGGGCCGGGTGCGTTACAAACAGGCGGGCCGCGGCGGCATCGGCACCGTGTTTGCCGACAAGGGGATCAAGGCCATCGTGGCGCGCTGGGAAGCGGTCTCCATCAAGACCAACAGCCCGGCCGACATCGAGGCCCTGCGCCAGGTCTCCCGGCTCCACTCCCGGGAAATTGTCGAACTGGATCCGAAACAAAACGAGATGGCCACCGTCGGCACCACCCATCTGGTTCCGATCATGAACGATTTCGACCTGTTGCCGACCCATAACTTCCGTTATGGGTCGCATCCGGGCGGCCACAACATCGGCCGGGAGGTCTATCAGCACATCTTCGATCCGGGGTTCGACGGTTGCTGGAAAGGCTGCACCGTGGCCTGCGCCCATGGCGTGAAGGATTTTGTGCCGCTCACCGGTCCTTATGCCGGCCGCAAGGTTTTTGTCGACGGGCCGGAATACGAAACCATTGCCGGCTGCGGCTCCAACCTCGGCATCTTTGACCCGTTCACCATTCTGGAACTCAATTTTTATTGCGATGCTTACGGCATCGACACCATTTCCGTCGGCACCTCCATCGCCTTCGTGATGGAATGCTTCGAGATGGGGCTCATCACCACGGCCCACACCGGCGGGCTTTCCCTTTCCTTCGGAAACCGGATGGGGGCGCTGGCACTGGTTCACCAGATGGGCCGCGGCGAGGGGTTCGGTGCCGTGGTCGGCCAGGGCATCCGCCGGATGAAGACCATTTTTTCCGAAACGTACGGGGCCGATGCCGCCATTCTCCAGGACATCGGCATGGAGTCCAAGGGGTTGGAGTTTTCCGAGTACATGACCAAGGAATCCCTGGCCCAGCAGGGCGGCTACGGCCTGGCCCTCAAAGGCGCCCAGCACGACGAGGCATGGCTGATTTTTCTCGACATGGTGCACAATTTTATTCCGACGTTCGAACAGAAAGCCGAAGCCCTGCATTGGTTTCCCATGTTCCGGACATGGTTTTCCCTCTGCGGGCTGTGCAAGTTGCCGTGGAACGACATCGTGCCCGAGGACAACAAGGACAGCCTGGAACCGGCCAAGGTGATGAAGCACGTGAAATGGTACGCCGAATACTTTTCCGCGATGACCGGTCGATCGGTCACCCCCGAGGATCTCATCGCCATGAGCGAAGCGGTTTACAACTTTCAGCGGGTGTTTAACCTTCGCATGGGTTTCGGCCGGCGCGAGCACGACGGTCTCCCCTACCGGGCCATGGGGCCGGTGACCATCGAGGAATACGAATCGCGGGCCGATCGCTACGACACCCAGCTCGCGGAAAAATACGGGGTCGAGACCGCCGGAATGGATACGGCCGCGAAGGTCGCGGCCTTGAGGACCCGACGCGAGGCCCAGTACGAAGAGCTCAAAACGGCCGTCTACCAACGCCGGGGCTGGACCGAGCAGGGCATTCCGACCGTGGCGACCGTGAAACGGCTTCGCATCGATTTCCCGGAAGTGCTTGCCGTGCTTTCGGCCCATGGTGTCAAGGAATGATGCAACCGGAGAAAGTCCTTTTTCCCACTTTCTTGTCATTCCGTCGAAAGCTGGAATCCAGTGAATTCAACACGTTCTGGATACCGGACAAAGTCCGGCATGACGGTTTGAGGACTTTTTACGCGACGATCAAGGAATGATCACCGTCGACGAAAAAACACGCCCCTGGCACGCGGGAATGACCGTGGAGGAGCTTCTCGCCCACACCGACGAAGCCCGCAGCTGCGCCGTGGTCCGCTTGAACGGCCGGCTCGTTTCCCGGCCCAAGTTTGCCGAGACCCCCGTGCCCGATGGGGCGCGCGTGGTCTTGATCCCCATGGTCGTCGGCGGCTGAGCGGCGGGTGGAAT
>JBJKPT010000490.1:0-3564 GCA_046706045.1 Desulfobacterales bacterium | reverse complement strand
GCGTCATCTCGATCAGGTCGGGAATCTTCTCGAAGATTTTTTCCAAAGGCCCCGACTTGTCGGGTATTTTCTCCACACGGACGCCCTCATCCGTAAAGATGACCACCCCCACGGGCCGTACCTTCGCACCACCGCCGGCGCCATCGCCCTTGCCTTTGCCGCGCAACGGCTTCTCCCTTCGGTTTCGGCCATGCCCGAAATGCTGGTCGCCTTCTCCGCCGGCGCCTCCGAAACCGATGCTGACCCTGGATAGGGGGACGATTTTGGTGGCACCCAGTTCAATCGGCTGGCCCACGACCACTGCGCTGTTGGCGCCGTCCAATAGTGAATCGGCCATTTCTTCGAGTAGTTCGGAGATATTTTCCACGGTGTCCTCCCGCGGTGGTTGGTTCGCGCAAAACCTAATTGCCCAAGGATTCAATGCGGACGTTCCGGCCGTCCACCACGATCACGACCACCGGTGTCGCCCGCGCGCCTCCCACCGTGGCGCTGCCGGTGCCCTGACCGCCGGATTGTTCGCCGGTACCTGCCTCTTCACCGGTTCCGCCCCCGCCGCCGAAGGCGAGGCTGAGTTCGCACAGCGGCAGGACATGGCGGTCACCGAACGATATCGGCTTGGAAACCACGGCATTGTTTCGGGCCATTTTTTTTAACCGCTCCCCCATCAATGCGATTGTACTTTTAACATCCGTCATCACCAGCCCTCCTTTTTTCAGACATGACGCAGATTGAGCAACGCCATGCGGGTTTGTCTTTGAAGCATCAGCTTGCCGGCCACCAGTCCCAGGTAGCCGAAGATCAAGGCCGCCTGGACGGCGGCTTCGATCTCGATGACCTGTTCCTCGTAGTCACAGGCCAGCAACAGGGTGAAGCGCCTCAAGCGCCGGTTCGCAAGGTTACCGATAAGCCCTATTTTGGCCGTGTCGGCCGGATCCGCCAACCCGATGCGCCCCTTCAGCCCGCCGCGCAGGAAAACGGCCTTGGCCATATCCTCCAGGATCCGGACGAAGCCCTGAAAATGATTCTTCACCAGATCCGAAAAAGATCGGAGAAATAATCTTTCCTTCTTGCGTTTCTTCTCCTTCTTGCCGTCTTGCCGGCGGGTCCCGGAAAACCGCATCACCCTCAACCCCAGGATATAAACCTGCCAGGGATTTCCGAACCGCTTGTCGATTGCAAGGACGCCCCCGGCCCAATCGACATCCAGGTTATAGCCGAGCCCTTGGCGGTCCTCGATCCGCCCTTTGACCCGGATTCCCACCGGCGCGATGAGCACCACCAGCACCAGTGCGCCGGCGATTGCCCCGATCCATGCGAAAACATAGCCGATCACGACGATACCCCCCGCCAGAGGCCGGTTAGCGCGGTTTTCCACAATGCGCCGGGCCGCGGCCGCAACGCCTGCACTCCCTTGCGGGCCGGCTCGTGCAAGGGGCCGAGCGTATACCCGATCGTCTTCATGCCGACCGCCGATCCTTTGATTCCCTCGAAACCGCCGCCGAATCCGGCCAGGGCATAGGCCGGCCATCCCAAGCCGGCCTTGACCGCCGCCTTCAAACGGCCGAAGCGCCGGTCCGATGCGGCCGGCTTTTCCTCCATGGGACGGATCGCCGGCAATGCCAGAGCGGATTCGATGCGCTCCACGAGCCCTTCCGGCGGTTCGTCGGGCGGCAGATTCTCCAAGACTTTCCGAAGGAGCAGGATTTCGCGAAATTCGGAGGAGGTCTCCTCATTAAGCAATTCCTGCTCGAAACAGCGGGTCCTCTCTTCATCCAGCGCGCCGTCCAGGTAGCGCTCGATGCGGTCCTGCATTGAGGTATTCATGGAAAGACCTCTTTAAAAAAAGGGGCCAGGTATTTTCGCAGCGTGTTTCTGGCCCGATGCAATCGGGCTTTTACCGTTCCCACCGGCATGCGGGTGGCCTCCGAAATCTCGGTGTCGGAGAATCCTTCCCGGTAGCGCATGACGATCGTGGCCCGGTCCTGGGTGGAGAGCCGGTCCAGGGCCTGGTCGACCCGCGAGGATATTTGCCACGCGTTCACGCAATTTTCCGGCGATGCCGTATCGTTCGGGTCGGGAAAGTCGATTTCGTCGGTCGTCCATTCCCGCTCGGCGCCGCGCCGGATTTTGGCCGGGCGTTTCAGGCATTCGTTGTAGGTGATCCGGGCCAGCCACGGCGCCAGCGGCCGAGTCGGGTCGTGGCTTTCGATGGACCGATGGACCAGCATGAACACGTCCTGGGCGGCGTCTTCGGCGGCCGGTAGGTCCTTGAGCATGCGAAGCGCCATGCGGTACACGAGCGGCGTGAAACCCCGGACCAGATCACGCCAGGCCCGAGGATCGTTCTGGCGGCAGCCTCTGGATGGGTCGGCGTCCTTGGGTTCATGATCGGCCATCGGTTTCCTCACCTGTCATGAGATCATATCCACCAAAGGCCAAAATGGTTTCATTTTTTTCGAAGCTCTCTCCAAATTCAGGAGTTTCGGTTCAAGAAATTGCCTCTTGAACTTCAGAACAGCCGGTTTTAGGCTAAGTCGAGTGACTGTATTGATGAAACCGTAAAAAGTCGTGTTTCCTATCTTCCCGTCATTCCGGCGAAAGCCGGGCACGCCGTGAAGCTTTGCGCTATCCCGTGAAATCAAGACGTTCTGGGTGCAGGATCAGGTCCGGCATGACGATTTGAAGACTTTTTGCGAATCCGTCACCATTGAGCAAGGGCCTCCGGGGCCCCCTATCGAGATCGCTACGAAATACAGGCCTGGTAAACTCTCCGACCTGTCAAACGTGGAGACCCGACCCCGATTTTCACCATTAAACAACCGGATAGGATAAAACCCCATCACCGCATCGGTGCCGCTTTTCAGGCATTATCGCTTATCCGAGCATCGGCGCCACCAATTAAAAAACAAGGAGATTCTATGAAATTTACAATCGATCATTTTAATATCAATGTTCTGGATCTTGAAAAAAGCTTGGCATTTTATGACAAGGCCCTTGGCTTAAAAGAACTGAGCCGAAAGACAGCTGATGACGGCAGATACATTATTGTTTACTTGGGAGACGGATCTACGGCCAACAAATTGGAGTTGACCTGGCTTAAATCCCAGGAAAAGCCCTACGATTTGGGGGATGAAGAGTTCCACATTGCTTTTAAAACACCGGATTTTGAAGCCGCACACGCACTTCACAAAAAAATGGGATGTATTTGTTACGAGAACACAGAGATGGGCATTTATTTTATCCATGACCCTGACGGTTACTGGCTTGAGGTCGTTCCTGCAAGATAGCCGGCAGCAACTCGGCCGCCGGGGTCGCCAAACTGAATGAACGCCGCCGGTGTCGCCTGGCTCGGACGAGCTGGATGCCCCGAGGCCTTAAAAAAGAATTTGGGTCAGGCTTGATGGCCCCGTTGTCCCTCATTGCGGCGACTTCAAACGGGGTGCCGAATCGTAACATTCGATCGAGCGGGAACTTCGCGCCTTCCTTGCGCTCGAGGCCTGGACTGAACTCCATCTAGGCATTGGCCGTACGCACTGCTCTCCTGCCGGGATCCAGCGGCAGCGG
>JBJKPT010000489.1:0-6450 GCA_046706045.1 Desulfobacterales bacterium | reverse complement strand
TCGGCCTGGTATTTGATGGCCCATGTCATTTTCAATCAAGTGTACGGAAAAAACATTCTGCCGGCCGGTCCGCCGATTATCGCCCCCTCCGCTTGATGAGGCGGCCACTATCCTTCTGACGTCGGCCGATTTTGCCGGCAAGGATTTATCCGCAGCGTCCAAGCGTTGTGAACACGGTGGAACCGCAGTAGGAAACCGGCTGAGTTTCAACCGAAACGGGTATTGCCCAACCACCCGCTACAGGGAGAAAGAGAAAGGAATTTCGATCCATGGCCAACTTGTATGATATTGCCTTTCAAAAATCGATCAAAGATCCGGATGCCTTCTGGGGGGAAGCCGCAAAGGACTGCCATTGGTACAAACAATGGGACAAGGTCCTGGATGATTCCAAGAAGCCGTTCTACCGCTGGTTTACCGGTGGTACCGTCAACACGGCTTATAACTGTTTGGACCTTCACGTCAAAAACGGCCGCGGGAACCAGGCTGCGCTGATTTACGACAGCCCCGTGACCAATACCATCAAAACCTACACCTATACCGAACTGCGGGATGAGGTGGCCCGGTTCGCCGGCGCTCTGGCCGCGCAGGGCGTCCAGAAAGGGGATCGGGTCCTGATCTACATGCCCATGATCCCCCAGGCGGCCATCGCCATGCTGGCCTGCGCCCGGATCGGCGCCATCCATTCCGTGGTTTTCGGTGGCTTTGCACCGAAAGAACTCGCCACCCGGATCAACGATGCCAAACCGAAGGTGTTGATTTCGGCCTCCTGCGGCATCGAAGTCAAACGGGTCATTTCCTACAAACCCATGATGGACGAGGCGATCAAGCTCTCGAACGCCAAACCCGAGAAGTGCATCATTTACCAGCGGCCCCAGGCCAAGGCCGAGATGATCGCCGGCCGGGACCTTGACTGGAACGAGGTCATGGCCAAGGCGAAACCCCACGACTGCGTTCCGGTTGCGGCCACCGATCCGCTCTACATCCTCTACACTTCCGGCACCACCGGCCGCCCCAAGGGAGTTGTCCGCGATAACGGCGGCCACATGGTGGCGTTGAAATGGAGCATGAAGAACATTTACAACGTGGATGCGGGCGATGTGTATTGGGCCGCATCCGATGTGGGCTGGGTCGTCGGCCACTCCTACATCGTCTACGGTCCTCTGTTGAAAGGCTGCACCACGATTCTCTTCGAAGGAAAACCGGTGGGCACCCCGGATGCGGGCGTGTTCTGGCGGGTGATTTCCCAGCACAAGGTGAAGAGCCTTTTCACCGCGCCCACGGCTTTTCGGGCCATCAAACGCGAGGATCCCAAGGCGAAGTTGATGAAAGACTACGATCTTTCCTGCTTCAAGGCCCTGTTTCTGGCCGGCGAGCGCCTGGATCCGGACACCCTCTCGTGGGCGGAAAACGCCCTCGGCGTGCCGGTCATCGACCACTGGTGGCAGACGGAGACCGGTTGGGCCATCTGTGCCAACTGCCTGGGCCTGCACCAGTTTCCGGAGGTCCCCCGCTCGCGCACCAAGCCGGCCCCGGGCTGGAACCTGAAGGTGGTCAACCCGGAAAACAAAGAGGTCAAGGCCGGCGAAATCGGCGCGCTGGTGGTGAAGCTTCCGTTGCCGCCGGGCTCCCTGCCCACCTTGTGGCAGAACGATGCCCGGTACGTCGAATCCTATCTTGATGAATTCCCGGGGTATTACAAGACCGCCGATGCCGGTTTCATCGATGAAAACGGTTACGCCTTCGTGATGTCCCGAACCGATGACATCATCAACGTGGCGGGCCACCGCCTTTCCACCGGCGCCATGGAAGAAGTGCTCGCCGATCATCCGGACGTCGCCGAGTGCGCCGTTCTCGGTGTCGAGGATTCTTTGAAGGGGCAGGTCCCCATCGGGTTCCTCGTCCTGAACGCCGGGGTCGATCGTCCCCATGAGGAGATCATCCGCGAAACCATCCAGATGGTCCGGGATCGGATCGGACCGGTGGCGGCCTTCAAGACGGCCACGGTGGTCAAGCGGTTGCCCAAAACCCGATCGGGCAAGATCCTGCGCGGCACCATCCAGAAAATCGCCGACAACAAGGAGTTCAACGTCCCGGCCACCATCGACGACCCGGAAACGCTCTCGGAAATGGAAGACGCCCTGAAATCGATCGGCTACGCCGGTTCACGGCCGAAACCGTAGGGATGTCGATGGCCCGGATGCGATCGCAAGACGCCTCCTTCATCTTTGATCGGGCGGGCGCCGGTACGGCTCCCGCCCGCCCGCCCACCCGGAACACCCATCGTTTGGATAACCGTATTTTTTTCGTGATTTGATCGAGACCTCGCCGCCCATCGCCGTTCGGGGCCCGAAGGGTCAAAAGAATCGTTGACAGGGGCGGTAAAATTTTCTATGAAAAAATAGTAACAATGTTACCAGCTTGCATGCCAATAGCGGTAATTTAGTTCATAAAAACCAATTATTTCAATGCGTAACGTCATTATCTCAGAATTGATGGCCGCGTGGAAAGGCCGCCCATGCCCCTTGACCTGAAACCGGAAGTGCGCGCCCGTCTGGAAGCCGCGGTGCTCGACATCTTTTCCAACGCGGATTTCCATAAGGCCAATATGCGGGATGTGGCCAAAAGGGCCGGCATCAGTTTCAGTACCATCTACAGCCATTTCGGATCCAAGGAACGGCTGCTGTTTGCCTTCGTCGACGTCTGGATGGGGAAGTTGACCGATCGCATCATCGATCACCTCCAAGGCATCGAGGATCTGAAAGAAAAGCTTCGAAAGGTTTTCTGGCTCCAGCTCGACTACTACGAACGGAATCCGGGGCTCGGGCGCATCGTGTTCATGACCGTGCCCATGAAGACCTGGATGGCCGATGAATCGTTTCGACAGAAAAAGATGATCGGCCTCTACCTGGACGTGTTGCGAAAGGGGCAGGCCGACGGCGTGCTCAACCCGAACGTGCGCGCCGGCGTCCTGCTCGACATGATGCTCGGCGTGGTTCAGCGCACATTTTTCATGTGGATTTCCAGAGGCCAGCGCGAAGGCCTGGCCGCCCAATCCAACGTCCTTTTTGAAATGGTTTGGCAGGCCATCGCACGCGCTCCCCTGGAAAGGCAAACGGGGACGGGCCGTGGATCGCCATGATGGAACCCGCGAATGCCGCAATCCGCCGGGAAGGGCCTGCCGCAAATCGGATGCGTTCCGGACGCCCGGCACCGGTTGTGCCCGGACGGAACGTGGCGATTTGGCGAAGAACAGGGCTGGAAAAAATGTAATCGGCCGGAAGATCCGATTTCCATTCGGACACGCGTTTAAAGGAGCGACCATGTCAGAACATGCCAAGAAAACGCAATGGAAGGCACTGGCGGAAAAGCAGTTGAAGGGGAAACCGGTAACGGGGCTTGAGTGGAAGACGCCGGAGGGGATCACGGTATCGCCGCTTTACACGGCCGAGGACATCGCGGAGCTATCCCACGTGAACACGCTGCCGGGGATGGCCCCTTACGTGCGGGGACCGATGGCCACCATGTACACCGGACGGCCCTGGACGATCCGCCAGTACGCGGGGTTTTCCACGGCCAAGGAGTCCAACGCCTTTTACCGCCGAAACCTCGCCGCGGGCCAGAAGGGCTTGTCGGTGGCCTTTGATCTTGCGACCCACCGGGGCTACGATTCGGATCATCCCCGGGTTCGGGGCGATGTGGGAAAGGCCGGGGTCGCGATCGACTCGGTGGAAGACATGAAAATCCTCTTCGACCAGATCCCCCTGGATGAGATGTCGGTGTCGATGACGATGAACGGGGCGGTGCTGCCGATCCTGGCCGGGTTCATCGTGGCCGCCGAGGAACAGGGGGTGTCCCGGGAAAAGCTCACCGGCACGATCCAAAACGATATTTTGAAGGAATATCTCACCCGCAACACCTACATCTACCCGCCCGAACCGAGCATGCGGATCGTCTCGGACATCATCGCCTACTGCTCGAAGCACATGCCGAAGTTCAACACGGTGAGCATCAGCGGCTACCACATGATGGAGGCCGGGGCCGATTCGGTGCTCCAGACCGCCTTTACCCTGGCCGACGGGCTGGAGTACGTCAAGGCGGCCCTGAAGGCGGGACTCGATATCGACAGCTTTGCCCCGCGGCTTTCCTTTTTCTTCGGCGTGGGGATGAATTTTTTCATGGAAATCGCGATGCTGCGTGCCGCCCGGTTTTTGTGGCACGAATTGATGAGCCGCTTCAATCCGAAAGACCCCAAGTCGAGCATGCTCCGGACCCATGTGCAGACCTCGGGCTGGAGCCTGACGGAGCAGGACCCCTACAACAACATCATCCGCACCACCATCGAGGCCCTGGCCGCGGCTCTCGGCGGCACCCAGTCGCTTCACACGAACTCCTTTGACGAGGCCGTGGGGCTACCCACGGATTTTTCGGCAAGAATCGCCCGCAACACCCAGATCATCCTCCAGGAAGAATCCCAGATCTGCCGGACGATCGATCCCCTGGGCGGCTCGTACTACATCGAGTCCTTGACCGGTGCCATCATCCGGGAGGCCCGGGCGATCATCGAGGAAGTGGAATCCATGGGAGGGATGGCCAAGGCGATCATGGACGGGATGCCCAAGCGCCGGATCGAAGAATCCGCGGCCCGTCGCCAGGCCCGGATCGACCAGGGCAAGGACGTGATCGTGGGGGTGAACAAGTACAAGATCGACCAGCAGCCCCTTGACGAGGTGCTCGAAGTTTCCGAGGCCGTTCGGGAAGAGCAGGTGGCGCGGCTTCGGGCCGTGCGTAGCGCAAGAAACGCCGCGGCGGTGAAAGGCGCCCTCGAGGCGGTGGCCGGGGCGGCCGGTTCCGGGGAAAACCTCCTTGCGGCGGCCATTGACGCCGTCAGGGCCCGCGCCACGGTGGGCGAGATCTCCGACGCCATGGAGAAGGTCTTCGGCCGGTACGTCGCGACCACCCAGTGCATTTCCGGCGTCTACGTGGCGGCCTTCGGGGACAGCGAAGTGATCGCATCGCTTCGCAAGCGTACCGACGCCTTCATGGCAAAAGAAGGCCGGCGGCCGAGGATTCTGCTCACCAAGATGGGCCAGGACGGACACGACCGGGGGGTGAAGGTGGTGGCGACGGCCTATGCCGATCTGGGCTTTGATGTCGATTTGAGCCCCATGTTCCAGACCCCGGAAGAGGCCGCACGGATGGCCGTTGAAAACGATGTCCACGTGGTGGGGGTTTCGACCCTGGCGGCCGGGCACAAGACCCTGGTGCCGCAGTTGATCAAAGCCTTGAAAAAAGAAGGCGGGGAAGAGATCCTTGTGGTGGTGGGCGGAGTGATTCCGCCGGGCGATTACGCCTTTCTCCACGATGCCGGGGTGGCGGGGATCTTCGGTCCCGGAACCCCGATCCCCGACTCGGCGAACAAGACGCTGGCGGCGCTGGGGTATTAACCTTGAATAAGGATTGTGCCTCTTGATGCGTTCCCTGGACCCCCAGCCCTACATCGACGGGGTGTTGGCCGGCGATCGCCGGGTGCTGGCAAAGACCATCACCCTGGTGGAGAGCAACCGGGCCGAGCACCAGGAAGTGGCGGGCACGATCCTCGATGCCCTCCTGCCCTATACGGGCAAGGCCGTGCGGTTGGGGATCACCGGGGTGCCGGGGGTGGGCAAAAGCACGTTCATCGAGGCCTTCGGCACCATGCTCGCGGATGCGGGCAAACGGCTGGCGGTGCTTGCCGTGGATCCGAGCAGTACCCGCAGCGGCGGCAGCATCATGGCCGACAAGACCCGCATGGAGCGGCTTGCGGTGGCGCCGAACGCCTTTATCCGGCCCTCGCCATCGGGTGGAAGCCTCGGGGGGGTGGCCCGCAAAACCCGGGAGACCCTTCTGGTCTGCGAGGCCGCGGGCTTTGACGTGGTGCTGGTGGAGACCGTCGGGGTGGGGCAGTCGGAAACGGCCGTGGCCTCGATGGTCGATTTTTTCCTGGTGCTGATGCTCTCCGGTGCCGGAGACGAACTCCAGGGGATCAAGAAAGGGGTACTCGAGCTTGCCGACGCCGTGGTGGTGAACAAGGCCGACGGCGACAACATCGAAAAAGCCCGAAAAGCCCGGCGCTCTTACGAGGCGGCCTTACACCTTCTGGCTCCGGCCTCCCGGTCCTGGAGCCCGCCGGTGATGATGTGCAGCGCCCTCACCGGCGACGGCCTGGAAGCGATATGGGATGCGGTGACCGAGCATCGCCGGATCTTCAAGGAGACCGGCGAATTCGAGATCAAACGCCGTCACCAGGCCCTGGACTGGATGTGGGCGCTGATCGAAGAAGGGCTTAGGATCCGGTTCCACCGGCATCCGGCCGTGCAGGCCGCCATCGAGGCGGTGAGCCGCCAGGTGGAACGCGGCGAGACCGCGCCGACGGTTGCCGCCGTGAAGTTGCTCTTTTTGCTTGACAAGGCG
>JBJKPT010000488.1:0-2317 GCA_046706045.1 Desulfobacterales bacterium | reverse complement strand
TGGAACCCGGCGGCGAGCTTTCGGCTCGCCACCATGGACATGCCGGTGTAGTAATAGGGAATGGAGAAATTCACCTTGAGGTTTCGCTGAGGCACGATGCCCATGCCGCCGATGATGACGTCGAACTTGCCGGTCAACAGGGCCGGAATGATGCCCGCCCACTTGGTGGGCACGAATTGGACCTCCACCCCCATGTCCTTGGCCAGGCGACGGGCCACATCGATCTCAAAACCCACGAATTTCCCGGTCTTGTCCTTCATGGCCCAGGGAACGAAGGTGTCCATCCCCACCCGCAAAACGCCCCGCCGCAAAACCTGTTGAACCATGCTTTCCCGGGCAAGCTCCTGTTGGACGGTTCCGGCGGACACTACCTGCGATAGGGACAGCACCACGGCTGCGGCCAGCGCGATCCGCAATACGGCGTTCGGTGTCTTCATCGGTTTCCTCCTTCATTTTCGGGTAAAGGCGTCGGGCGTCGGCCGGGAAGTCGCGGACGGGCTATCCCCCGGTCACGGTCCAGCGTTTTTCCATGAAATTGACGACCAGCGACAGGGAAAGGGTGAGCGCCAGGTAAATGGCGGCCACCACGAACCAGATTTCAAAGACGAGAAAGGTTTGCGCGATGATCGCCTCCCCCCGCATGGTCAGATCGTAGATGGCAATGGTGCTGACCAACGCGGAGTCCTTGATCAGCGAGATCGCCTGACCGGTGAGCGGCGGCAGGATCATGCGGATCGCCTGGGGCAGCACCACGAGACGGTAGGTGGCCAACCGGCTCAAGCCGATACTGAAGGCGGCCTCCCACTGGCCCCGGGAAATGGAGAGGATCCCGGCCCGGAAGATCTCCGAGGCGTAAGCCCCTTCGAAAAGGCTCAGGGCGATGAGCGCACTGGTCCAGGCATTCATGCCGAATACCGGCCCCAGGACGAAATAGACGAAAAACAACTGCACCAGAAGCGGGGTGTTGCGGATCAGCTCGAGGTAGCCCCGGGCCACCATGCGGCCGAGAAACGACTGGGACAGGCGCAGGAATGCCGTCACGAGGCCGATCGCCATGGCGAGCACCAGGCCGATCCCCGAGATTTCGAGCGTCACCGCCAATCCCTGCAGCAGGGGGCCGGCGGCAAACCGGCCGTCATGGAAGGTCGCGAGGTACCGGGGCACGCGATACCATTGCCAGAAGTAGTCCAGCTTCCGGGAGCTCACCGTGAAAAAGACGATGCCGGCGCCGACGAGCAGGGCAAAGCCGGCGATATCGAAGACCGGTTTCCGCCGGATGGCGCGCGGAACCGATCGCGCGGTGCTTGAAGGCGAGGGCATCAGGATTTATCCGATCGTTCACCGAAACGCTGCACCCGCCGATCGAACCGGCACGGGCACCCCGGTGGCGCACCCCCGGGTCCGGAGGCCGCGACGCGACGGCCGCCGGAACCGGGGTGCACGGATGATGGAACGGAATGTTGAAATCAGAACGGCCAGAAGTGATTGTCTTCCCAGATGGTTTCCATCAGGGCCCGATCGAGCGCCACCAGGGCCTGGTGGTGATGGCGCTCCCATTCGGCGAGCCATTCGTAGAGCGCTTTTTCCTCGGCATCGGGGGCGGATTCGGCCCGCTCGGCATAGAGGCGAACGGCCTTTTCCTCCATGGCGATGGCCGCCGAGACGGCCGCGCTTTCAAAGGCGGCCGCGCCGATGCGATGCATGGTCACGGCGTTCAGCACCCGGTCGACAACGGCCTCCGGGTTCCCCATGTCTTCGCCGGCCGCTGCAAATTGTCCGTCGGCGCCAAGGGTCTCGTACCGTTTGGCCAGGATCCGGAGGTGCCGGTCTTCTTCATCGGCCATTTGGGAGAAAAAATCGCGCACGGCCGGATGGGTCGTATGGCCGGCCACGTGCTCGTAGAATGCTTTTCCCCTGCGCTCGAGGAGCAGCGCTTGTTTGAGAATATCCAGGGCTGCGGTTTTGGGCATCGGTTCCTCCTGCGGGTTGTCGCCGGTGGCAATCGATGGGATCGCCAAATCGTGGTTTCCGAAATCTTAGGCCGTTCCCGGCGGGAGTGTCAACAGGGGATGAGATCCCGGCGCACGCATTTAGGAACCGGGACCGGTCAACCGGAAACCGTCCGTCCGAAGACCCGCAACCGTGCGTCCATCCGATCCACCGCCACCATGACGCATCGCTCCCGCAGCGCGTCGTCGCCATCCAGGAGCACCGGCACGTAATTGCCGCTCAACCCGCGCAAAAGGCCGGTGATCCGGTCCCGCCGGCTTTCGATGAGCACCTCCGTCCGGCGCCCGATCATGGATTGGTAGTGGGC
>JBJKPT010000487.1:0-2343 GCA_046706045.1 Desulfobacterales bacterium | reverse complement strand
CTCCATGGCAAGGGTCCCGGGCAGCGGGTCTTCGAAAAAAAGGTGCGCAAGCGCATCCCACCAGAACTCCCGGGAATCGGCCACCCCCCCGGAGGTCACGAAAACCGTGGCCGGCAGATCGTATTTTTGAAGGATCGGCGCGGCATGGGTCAGATTGTCCAGATACCCGTCGTCAAAGGTGACGGCCACGGTGTCCGGCTCCAGGGCATTGGCCTTCCGGGCGGCCACCAGGGCCTCCAGGGAAACGACCCGGCGCGTCTTCTTTAAAATGGCCATCTGGGCGTCGAAGCGTGCCGGCTCCACGCAGAGGAGCTGCGGATCGAGCCGGTCGCGGCCGATCCGGTGATACAGGAGGATCGTGGGCGGCGCCGGCGGTAGCGTGCCGATCCGGGACGGCGCCCTGCCCGGCTTTCGAATCGTCAGGGTGAAGACGATGGGATAATCCGGATCGTTGCGTTCCAGTACCCGGCGGTCCATCTCCCCGGCGGCCCGCCCGTCCAGAAACGCCTTGGCCGCGGCCACATTCCCATGGCTTTCGACGGAGATGTCCGCCCCGGGCGCCGCCTCCTCCGCCAACCGCGCCAGGGATTTCCCGGTAAATCGCCAGAACTCCCCCCACCGGTCCATGTCGTAGCGGGAAATGGGGCTGATTCCCGACGCCGTCACGAGCAGGGTGCCGCCCGGGACCAGGGCCTCCGCGGCCCTGGCAAGGGCCGCGCGGGCATCGCAGATGAACTGGAGGGTCTGGATCAGGAGGATGCAGTCGTAGGTCTCTTTCCCAAGGGTGCCGGGCCGGGCGAGATCTCCGACCACGGTCGCCGCGGGAGCGGGCTCGGCGTTCAAGACATCGCTTCGGATGACCCCGGTGCCGAAGGCCCGGGTATAGGCGTTGCCGCCGATCTCGAGCACCGTTCCGCGGACCGCCTCCCGGTGCCGGGCGAGAAAGGCCTCGATAAAGTACCGGTCGATGGGCTTGCCGCGGTCGAACCCGAATCGGCGGCTGAGCGGCTCGGTGCGATCGCGGGCGTCGTCTCCGGCGCGATCAGTCGATGCCGCGCCCGCCCGGCGACCGAGCCGCCGGGCATAGATCAACAGAAAGAACCGCGAATCGGCGGTCAATCGAAAGGGCGGCTTGGTCGCCGGGTTGGTCTCGGCATCAAAATCGTGGATCAGGTACCGGAATCCGGCGCCATGGAGCCGGGCCAGCAGGTCGTGGAGGCTCTGGGGGAGGTTGGGAAATCCGTGGTACTCGATGACCAGCTCCCGGACCCGGGCGAGGCGATCCCCGGTTTCCCGGATCACGTCGTTTTCGGCCCCTTCGATGTTGAGCTTCAGGAAATCGACGGGACGATCCAGGTAGCGGCTCAGGCGGACCACCCGGACGGAGCCGGTCTTATCCCGGCCATAGAGGGAACTGCCGTCGGAATGGTCGCTTCCGAAGAAGCGTTCGCCGTCCGTGGAAAAAAGCCCTGCGGGGACGACGGTGACATCCGCGATCCGGTTTTCTTCCAGGTTCTTTTTCAACAGCGCCAGGGACTCGGCGTCCGGCTCGAACACCGTCACCCGGGCTCGGGGGTATCGCTGCCTGGTGAAGAGGGTAAAAAGACCGATGTGCCCGCCCCCGTCGATCACCACCGGATCGGGCCGCTCGGCGTGAAACGCATAGATTTCCCGGCAGAAGATATCCTTTGCGGCCATGTAAAACGACAAAAGATCACGGCAATGGATCACCAGCCCCCGGAAATGAACGGCCCATCGGCCGAAGCGCTCGTTCCGGGCCCGCTCGCCGATATCGGAAAGATCCTGCCGGGCGCTCAGGTGCACGCAATCGGTATCGGCGCGATCCGTTGCCGCGGTGCCGGAGGGACCGGGGGCCGCGGCATCTGAAATCTCCGCGCCGGCGGCGCCCTGGATCGGATCCAGGATCGGCTCGAAGCAGCGGCCGAACTCGAACCGCGGAAACCGGTCCAGGGCGTTTTTCCGGTACCGGTCGTGATTTTCGAAAATATCGGGAAGAACATCGCCGACGGCTTCCGGGCCGGATACCACCCGGCCGCACCCGGCCCCTTCCACCAGCTCCCGCATCCCGGGCAGATCGTTGCCGATCACCGGCACCCCGCAGCGGAGACAATCGAACAATTTGCCGGAGGATCCCGCCGCCAGGCGGTAATTGGTGTCGATCGGTTCGTAGAAGACCAGCCCCACGTCCACGGAGCGAAAAATCTCGTACTTGCGTTCGTGGCCCACGATGTCCGTGGACAGAAACACCCGTCCGGGCCGGGCCGCCACGATCGCTTCCAACTCGGCGCGAAAACCCGCCTTGGGAACCCATCCGTGCAAGAC
>JBJKPT010000486.1:0-6406 GCA_046706045.1 Desulfobacterales bacterium | reverse complement strand
GTCAATGTCCTGGTCACCGCCACCCACAACCGAATGGACGGTCCGGGCGGCGGGGGCTACGAGTGCATCATCAAAGATATCACCGAGAGAAAAAAAATGGAGGTCCGACTGCGCCAGGCCGACAAACTGGCATCCCTCGGGCACCAGGCCGCCGGGGTCGCTCACGAAATCAACAACCCCTTGAGCATTGTGTTGGGCTACACCAAATTCCTGAAGAAGGAAGTGCGCGACAGCGCCCAACGAGAGGATCTTTCCATCATCTACAACAACGCGGAAACGTGTAAAAAAATCGTCGAAGACCTTCTCAATTTCGCTAGACAGACCAAGACCCGGCACACCGAGACCCGCATCCACGAAACCATCGAATCCGTCGTCAGCGTCGTCGAAAACAATTTCGCCGAAAACAATGTTCTGATTGAAAGGGATTACGATCCGCTTTTGGATACGGCAATCCTGGACGTCGGCAAAATGCAGCAGGTTTGCATGAACCTCATCATGAACGCCTTTCAAGCCATGGCGCACGGCGGTCGGCTCACCATCTCGACCCGGCGCGATCCCGAACGCAACGGCTTTTTCGTGTCGTTCTCGGACACCGGCGACGGCATTCCAGCGGATATTCGGGAGCGGATTTTCGATCCGTTTTTTACCACAAAAGAGCCCGGGCAGGGGACCGGTCTCGGGCTCACCGTAAGCTACGGCATCATCGAAGAGCATGGGGGCGTCATTTCCCTGGAAACGGAGGAAGGAAAAGGGTCGACCTTCAAAATATGGCTTCCGCTGGCCAGATGACGGAAACGGGGACAGATGAAACAATCGGTGCTCATTGTCGACGACATGAACGACATGCTGAAGTTTCTGGCAAGGCTTCTCGGCAACGCGATGGGCGTGGACATTTACACGGCCCTGGATGCGCGATGCGCTCTGGAGATCATCGCGGACAAGGATATCGGCGTCGTGTTGGCCGATATCCGGATGCCGAAGATGAACGGCCTCGAGTTTCTGGAAGAAATCAAACGACGCGGCGAAGATGCGCTCGTCATCATGATGACGGCCTACGGCAGCATCGATAGCGCGGTCGCCTCCCTCAAATGCGGGGCCTACGACTATGTCACCAAACCCTTCGATGAAGAAAAGCTGGTGCGCATGGTGACCAATGCGTTGGCCCACCACGCGCTTCTGCGCCGGAATCTCGATCTCGAAAAACGGATTCGGAACGGGAAAGCACTGGAGGCGCTCATCGGGCACTCCCGGCCGATGGAGGGGCTGACCGAAACCATCCAGCGTGTGGCAAAAACCGACGCGACCGTCCTGATCACCGGAGAAACCGGCACGGGAAAAGACCTCGCGGCCAGGATGGTGCACGGCCTGAGCCTGCGGGCGAGAAAACCGTTTGTGGTCGTCAACTGCCCGGCCATTCCGGAAAACATTCTCGAAAGCGAATTGTTCGGCTTTCGAAAAGGGGCCTTTACCGGGGCGACCCACGACAGGGAAGGCCTTTTTGAAACGGCGGACGGCGGGACCCTTTTTTTCGATGAAATCGGCGACATCTCCCCGATGCTGCAGTCGAAACTGCTGCGGGTTCTGCAGGAAAAGGAAATAAAGCCCCTGGGCGACAACCGGAACCGGACGGTGGACGTGCGGATCATCGCCGCCACCAACCACGATCTCGAAAAGAAGATGACCGCCGGCCAATTTCGCGACGATCTCTACTACCGGTTGAACGTCGTCTCCATTCGCATGCCCTCCCTTCGGGAGATTCCCGAAGACATCCCCCTGATCGCCAACCATTATCTTTCCTCCGGTTGCGTTGGACTGGGCGTGTCACCGAAACGGTTTTCCGAAGACGCGCTGCGATCGCTCGCCTCAAAGAAATGGAGCGGAAATGTGCGGGAGCTTCAAAACGAGGTGAAACGGGCGATCATCTTTTCAAAGCATCCGGTGATCGAACCCTCCGATTTGGCCCCCAACCTGCCCCTCTGCAGCGAAAAAGACGATCCCGCCTGCTCCGAGGCAAGCTACAAGGAAGCCAAGAAACGAATGCTCGAAGCCTTCGACGTGCGCTACATCACCCATCTGCTCGACACCTGGAAAGGCAACGTCACGACCGCCGCCAAAAAAGCCGGACTGGAGCGCCAATCGCTGCAATACCTGATGCGAAAATACGAAATCGACGCCGGGCGGTTCCGGGGCAAAGCCAGATAAATTCGGCAGCGCCAGTGAGATTTGGCAGCACATATTGCCACGCCGGCATTGCCTCCATGAATAACTTATTGATAATACATTATTTTTAGCTCTTCTCGAAGTGGCAGGCGAATTGCATTTCTTCCGCCATGGGAACCTGGATCGGGGCAAATCGCTTTCACGCCACGCATGAAGGAGGGAGCAACATGGCAACCAACGGGAAAAAAGAGGGCACGGAATATTGCGAGACCACGGCATGTGCCGACGATGCGCCGTCGGCGCCCACCCGGATGGGGTGGAAGGAACTCTACCTGAAGGAGGACTGGTGGTCCATTTGGCTTGGATTGGGGATCGTGATCGCGGCCTACCTGTTTTTCGCCGGCGGCTCCAGCATCAAGTGGATCGCGGTGGCCCCGGGAAAATGGTCGAATTTCGGGGAACTGGGGGCCCATTTCACGGCGCACATCGGGCAGTACATCGCCCAATTTTTGCTTTGGGCGGTTATTTTTTGCATCAGCCTGAAGGCCCTGGGATTCAAGCTCGGGGAGTTCCTGCCGTCGTTTGTCTTTATTTACGTCTTTTCCATCATCATTTTCATGATCGGCGCCTGGGATCAAGCCCACTACTACAACCTCGAACCGCCCCTCGTGGCCTTGCTGCTGGGCATGGCGATCTCCAACCTGATCGGTTTGCCCAAATGGATGGACTCGGGCTTCCGGGTGGAATATTACATCAAGACGGGCATCGTCTTGCTCGGCGCAACCCTTCCCTTCACGCTGATCGTCTGGGCCGGTCCCATCGCCATTGTTCAGGCCTCGATCGTCTCCATCTGCACCTTCCTGGTCATCTTTTTCGTGGGGCGTAACTTCGGATTGGACCGGCGGCTGTGCGCAACCCTGGGTGCCGGTGGTGCCGTCTGCGGGGTATCCGGCTCCATTGCCATTGCCGGGGCGGTCGGGGCGAAAAAAGAGGACGCGCCCATCGCCATCACCATGGTGATCCTGTGGGCGATTGTGATGATCTTCTTTCTGCCCCTGGTTTCGCGGTTCATGCACCTGGCGACAGGGGTGGCCGGCGCCTGGATCGGGACCTCGGAATTTGCCGACGCCGCCGGGTTCGCCGCGGCCCAGGCTTACGGCAACCTGGCCGGCGCGGTGCATGGCATCAGCGGGAGCCCGGACGCCGCCGTATGGGGGTTTACGCTGATGAAGGTGGTCGGCCGGGACATCTGGATCGGGATCTGGGCCTTCGTTCTTGCGATCATCGCAACGACCAAATGGGAAGTCAAAGAAGGCTCGAAACCCCAGGCCATCGAGATCTGGTGGCGGTTTCCCAAGTTCGTGCTCGGCTTTGCCGTGGCCTCCATTTCGATCACGTTCATCGCGAGCCACTACTCCTTTGCCGACTACAACAAGATCGTAAAACCCCTGCTCGTGGACCCCATCACGACGCTTCGCACCTGGGCTTTCATCTTCTGCTTTTTCAGCATCGGACTGACGACCCGGTTCCGCGAACTGGCCAGCACGGGCGCCAAGCCGTTCTGGGCGTTCACCACCGGGGTGGTGGTCAACGTGGCCCTGGGATTTATCCTTTCGGTCATGGTTTTTTCATCCTACTGGATGCACCTTTCCCACTGATCGCCGGTGGAAACATCGAAATCTCGGCCTCGTGAAAGCGACCCGGCCCGCCGTCGGCGGGCCCGGGTTTCACCGAAGCCTCCAAACCACAAGGAGCGTGACTTGAAAAAGGCAGCCCGTACCGAACATTGCCTGCAGTGCCGACATTTCCGAAATTCCCCGGAATTCCTGGAAGCCACCTTCAAGGGCATGACGACATTGGGTTCGGCCCACGGTTCGGTCCGAAGCGAAGACGGCATCTGTCTTCTGAACGATCGCTACCTTGCCGCAAACCGGTGGTGCGATCGGTTCGAGCCCTATCCGGCCGGGACCCCCTAGAAATCCTGGAAATCGTCGTCGTCCAGGGGAATGATCTTTTCCGGGGACGGCGCCCCGGCGTTGGATGCGGCCGGGGACGCCGCCGCCGGAAGGCGTTTGGCGGCTCTTGCCGGCGGTTGCGGGGCGGCCGGCTTGACGGGCGCCGGTTTTCTCAGCTTTTGGCCGGCGTGTGTTTCCCCATCGCCCTTCACCATGGCCTGGATTCTTTGCACCACCCGCTCCAGGGTCTCGGCCTGAGCGGTCATATCTTCGGCCATTGCGGCCGATTCCTCGGCGCCGGCGGCATTTTTCTGGGTCACCTTGTCCATTTCGGTCACGGCCCGGTTGATCTGGCCGATCCCGTCGGCCTGTTCCCGGGACGCGGCGGCGATCTCCGCCACCAGTTCCCCGACCCGCCGGGCGCTGTCGGCCACCTTGCCGAAGGCCGTGTCCGTGTGGGCGACCAGATCGGTGCCCGCGTGAATCTTCACCACGGAACCCTCGATCAGGGCGGCGGTGTTTTTGGCCGCTTCGGCCGCCCGCATGGCGAGGTTCCGGACTTCGTCGGCCACCACGGCGAACCCCGCCCCGGCCTCTCCGGCCCGGGCCGCCTCCACCGCCGCGTTCAGCGCGAGAAGATTCGTCTGAAACGCGATCTCGTCGATGGTCTTGATGATCTTCGATGTCTCTTCTCTCGCCGTCGAAATCTCCGTCATGGAGGCCGTAAGCCGCGTCATCGCCTCGTTTGCCTCCGACACCACCGCATTGGCCGATCGCATGAGATCGTCGGCCTGCTTGGCGTTATCCGCGGTTTGCTTGGTCATCGCCGCCATCTCCTCCAGGGAACTCGAGGTCTCCTCCAGGGAGGCCGCCTGCTCCGAAGAACCTTCCGCCAGGCATTGGGCCGAGGAGGACATCTGCCCGGAGGTCGTCGAAATCCGTTCCGCACTGGAACCGACGCCGGAGATGACCGCGTTTGCTAGGCCCACGATCTTTTTTACGGAAATGACGGCATAACCGATCCCGATCAACAGGACCGCCAGAACGAATAGGCAAATCAGCCGCAGGTCTGTCTGCATCTGGGCCTTTAGGGCCCGGGTAGCCATGGCCATCCGGTTTGCGCAGAGGCTGAAAAGTGCCTCCGTGGACGCATTCATGGACACCTGCAACCGGCTCAACCTCACGCCAAAATCATGATCGTTTGCCAGAAGGCGATGAAGGGTCGCTACATTGTCCCGGATTTCCCCGCCCACCTTGGTCAGCTGCTCGCTGTTTTTGACCTGTGCGGACCAGGCATCCACCGCCTGGTTCATCCGATCGAACGCGGAAAGAAGATCGTTCCAATTTTGGACCGTTTCCCGACCGAGATAGCCCGATGCGCAGATGGTGAGTTTCTTTCCGGCGAGCACCATGTCGCCATTGGACGGGGGTCCGTTCCGGATGCCTTCGTTGATCGGCGCGAATGCGGCTTTGGCCTTCTCACGCAATCCGGCCTTTTCGCTTTCCACGCGGACATACTCCCCGAAGTGGGCCTGATAGGCGAAAAGCTCCTTTTGCGCCGAGGTCACCCCCGATGGCCGGTCCGCGCCCCCCTTGATCCCGTCGCTTTCAAGGCCCTTTGCGATGTCAACGGCCTGATCGATCGTTTCGAAGGCCTTTTTCTGCGCCGTTGCAATCAACGCGTCGTCACCGTTTGATATCGCCAGCAGGTATTGATCCGTCGACTTGCCGATGGCGGCCACCATGTACTGAAAACGACCGATCGCACGGTAGGAGGCCACGTTGCTTCCGATGCGGGTCAGCCCGAAATAGCCCGCAACGCCCGCCATCGCCATGAAAAGCAGCATCAAAATGGGCCCCAATGCAATACGCTTTGCAAGACTCATGTTCCCATTTCCTTTACGATTTGCGTTCCTTTGACCGATTCCGAAAGCGCCCGTGTCAATCTTCGCGGAAAGGACGGCATTTCCCCGGCCCCGCCTGCCCCGGGGCCCGTTTACCTGCTTATCGGTGAGCGTCGGGAAAAACTTTAGGATTGGATCCGCAACTGGAGCAAACCAACGACGGGATGCGCGCCTACCGCTGGAGCAAGCCGGCGATGGTGATGTTCGCCTTTGATCCGGCCCGGCTGTCCCTCATGATTCTCTCTTCCGGTAAAAGGATTTCCGGAAGGCATCGAAGGTGCCGCCGGCGATGGCTTCCCGGATCCGCCGCATGAGCGCCAGGTAATAGTGGAGATTGTGGATCGTGTTGAGCCGATAGGCAAACAGTTCCCGTCCCATGTACAGGTG
>JBJKPT010000485.1:0-3171 GCA_046706045.1 Desulfobacterales bacterium | reverse complement strand
CGTCGAGGGTCTTCACCCCGGAAACGCAGACATCGAGGTGACCCAGTTCGGCCTCCCATGCGGCCATGGATTTTTGGCGGAACACCTCGCGGAACGCGGCGATGATCTCCTTTCGCCGGGCCTCGTCGTACTGCAGGGGGATGTAGCGGAAAAGCCCCAGGTGGGTGCAGAGGGTTTTCCAGAACCGGTGTTCCACGGCACCCACGCAGACGGCACGGCCGTCGCCCGTGGCGTAGGTGTTGTAGCAGGCGTAGCGGAGGGAGAGGAGGCTTTCCGCGCGGGCCGGCGAGGCGTGGTTGACCTGCCGCCAGAAAAGGGAGACGGGCAGAAGGCCGACCATGGCATCGGTCATGGCGATGTCGATTTTTTGACCCAGACCGGATTTTTGCCGGGCGAGGAGGGCCAAAAGGATCCCGATCGCGGCACTCATGCCGCCGCCGGCGATATCGGCGATTTGAACCCCGGGAATCGACGGCGGCCGGTCCGCTTCGCCGATGACGTCGAGGACGCCGGCCTCGGCCAGGTAGTTCACGTCATGGCCTGCCCGGTCCCGGAGGGGGCCGCTCTGGCCGTAGCCGGTGATGGCGCAGTAAACGATGTCCGGTTTCACCCGGCGTATGGAATCGTAGTCCACCCCCAGCCGGGCCGTCACCCCGGGGCGGAATCCCTCGATCAGGACATCGGCGCCCTTGAGCAGGCGGCCGAAGATCGCCATGCCGGCCTCGGATTTCAAGTTGAGGCGCATGTGCTGCTTGTTCCGCTGGACGGCCGGCAGGTAGAGGCCGTCGACCGCGTACTGCCCGCCGTCCCCGATGGCGATGACCCGTGCCCCGTGGTCGGCGAGGATCATGGAGCAGTAGGGACCGGGCAGAAGCCTGGAAAGATCGATCACGGTGACGCCGTCAAGGGCGCCGGAAGGGGAAATCATCGCTTTGCCTCGATTCAGAGTCCCATGAATTTCGCGACGATGCCCTTCATGATCTCGTTGGTGCCGGCAAAGATCGCCATCACCCGGCAGTCGCGCAGGGCCCGGGAAAAGGGGTTGTTTTCGTCGATGCCGAATGGGCCGAGAAGGTCCACGGCACGGTTGGCGATCCGGTTGGCAAGATCCGTACTCCAGTACTTGGCCATGGAGGTTTCGATGACGAGATCTTTTTTTCCCATGTGGTCGTGGATCAGGGTGTCGAGAAAGGTCCGGCCGATCCGGACCTCGGTCGCCATCTCCACCAGGGCGAAGCGCACGGCCTGGGACCGGGTGAGGGGCCGTCCGTCCGCGGTCGCCCCCTTGCAGGCGGCCAGGGTGTGTTCCAGGATCCGCTCGGCGGCCACCACCGCGGCCATCGCACAGGTGAGCCGCTCCTGCTGAAGCTTTTGCATCAGCATGAGAAAGCCCATGCCTTTTTCCCCGAGCCGGTTGGCGACGGGGATGCGGCAGTCGGTGAAAAAAAGCTCCGCCGTGTCCTGGCTGTGCCATCCCATTTTGTCGAGCCGGTTTCCCTTCCGGAATCCCGGGGTCTTGGCCTCGACCAGGTAAAGGGAGATCGCCCGGTGCCGGTTTTTTACATCCGGATCCCCGGCCGCGAGGACCACGAGATCGCAGTGGATGCCGTTTGAGATGAAGGTCTTGGCTCCGTTCACCACCACGGTATCGCCTGATTCCACGGCCGTGGTTTTCATCCCGGCCAGATCGCTTCCGGCATCCGGTTCGGTCATGGCGATGGCGGTGACGATCTCTCCGGAGACGCACCCGGGAAGGTATTTTTCCTTCTGGGCCGCGGTTCCGAACGCCTCGAGGTAGGGGACCACGACGTCGCTGTGAAGGCCGGCGGCGAGCCCGGTCTGGGCCGTTCGCGAGAGCTCTTCGCAGACGATGAGGTTGTAGCAAAAATCCCCGCCGATGCCTCCGTATTCCGGGCCGACCGAAGGGCAGAGAAACCCTTCGGCCCCCATCCGCCGCCAGATGTCCCGGGGCACCAGGCGATCGGTCTCCCACTGGTCCACGAACGGGGTGATCTCGGTTTCGCAAAACCGCCGCAGCCGTTCGCGGAACCGGAGGTGGGCGTCGTCATAGGTCAATATGTCCACTGGGGCCGCTCCTGTTTTCTTTCGCCGCGATTCATCGCAATTTCCCGATCATCCGGTCGGCGATCTCCTGCTTGAGCCGGGCCGGGGTGCCGTCCGCGACGCTCAAGGCCTTGGCGTCGCGGAAAAACCGCTCCACCCCGGATTCGCACATGTAGCCGTAGCCGCCGAAGAGCTGGATGGCCTCGTCGGCCACCGCCGTCGCGGTCCGGCAGGCCGTGAGCTTGACCGCGGCCGCGGCGGCATCGGCCGGGGCGCCGGCGTCAAAGGTTTCGGCGGCTTGAAGGGTTGCGGCCCGGGCCGTGTCCACGGCGGCCGCCATCTCCGCGATCTTGTGGCGGGTCACCTCGAAGGCGGCAAGCTTCCGCTCGAACTGCTCCCGGGTCTTCACGTGGGCAAGGGCCCGGTCCAGGGCGCCGGCGGCGATGCCCACGGCCTGGGCCGCCAGAAGAATCCGGCGTCCGGCCAGGTGACGGGCGACGATGGGAAGCGCCCGTCCCGGCGCGCCCAGAACATGATTTGCCGGGACCCGGACATCCTTGAAGGTGACCGTGTGCCGGGAAACGGTGTTTCCCCCCAATCGCCGGCCGGTCGCGCCGAAGGAGATCCCTGGCCGGTCGGCTTCGACGGCGATGAGGGAAAGGGCCCCTTCGGGCGGGGCCTCCGGTGCGTTCCGGCACAGGACCACGAAAAGGCCGGCCTCCGGGCCGTGGGCCACATGGGCCTTGGTGCCGTTGACGATCCAGCGATCGTTCTCTTTTTTCGCCGTTGCGGCGGTCGCCTCCGGATCCGGCCGGCGTTCGTCCTCGAAAAGGGCCGCGGCCGAGCGGGTGGATCCTTCGCAGACCGGTGGCAGGAATTTTTCCTGCACGGCGGGATCCGCCGCCGGCCAAAGGCAGAGGGCGGCCTCGTCGGCGGCCATGAGGGCGGTCCCGATGGCACTTTCCCGGCGACAGAACGCCTCGGCCACCAGGCACTGTTCCAGGATTCCGAGGCCGCCACCGGAAAGGGCTTCGGGAAGGTAGAGCCCGAGGAACCCGAGGTCCGCCGCTTTTTGGTGCACGGTTTTAGGAAATCCGCCCGTCTTTT
>JBJKPT010000484.1:0-1270 GCA_046706045.1 Desulfobacterales bacterium | reverse complement strand
AACCAATCCAGATGGGGGCGTCGGGGATTCCAACCCCGAAAGGGCGACCGCGGCGCCGGTGCTGGCGGTCTTCGGTACCGGGTCGGACGTGGGGAAAAGTGTCGTGGCGACAGCCCTGTGCCGGTGGTTTGCCCGGGCCGGGAAGCGGGTCGCGCCGTTCAAGGCCCAGAACATGTCCAACAACTCGGGGGTCACCCCCGAGGGGTTGGAAATGGGCCGGGCCCAGATCGTTCAGGCCGAGGCCGCGGGCGCCGTTCCCGCCGCCGACATGAACCCGATTCTTCTCAAACCGACGAGCGATGTCGGGGCCCAGGTCGTGTTGAACGGCCGGGTCTGGGACAACCGCAGCGCCTCGGATTACCACCGGAGCAAGGATTTTCTCTTTGCCCAAGCCGCCGGGGCCTTGGAGCGGCTCCGGGCCGGAAACGAGCTCGTCGTGATGGAAGGGGCCGGCTCCTGCGCCGAGGTCAACCTTGCGGCCCACGACATCGTCAATTTCCGGATGGCCGAGGCGGCCGATGCCCCGGTCCTTTTGGTCGCGGACATCCACAAGGGAGGGGTCTTCGCCCAGATCCTCGGCACCCTGGTCTGCCTGCCCGAGGACCGGCAGGCCCGGATCGCCGGGATCATCGTGAACCGGTTCCGGGGGGATATCGAACTTTTCCGCGACGGGGTCCGGTGGATCGAGGAAAAAACCGGAAAACCGGTCTTCGGGGTCCTTCCCTGGTTTTCGGATTTCCGGATCGATGCGGAAGATTCCGTGGTCATCGAACGGCCGGCCCGGATGCCGGACGCGGCCGTCCGCCCCCCGGCCGTGGGGGTGATCCGAATTCCGCACATCGCCAATTTTACGGACACCGACGCGATTTCCGGGGTGACGGGGCTTGCCGTGCATTTCCTGGAATCGCCGCAGGATCTCGCACCGTTTGCCGCCGTGGTGCTGCCCGGCTCGAAAAACACGCGGGGGGATCTCCAATGGCTCCATGAAATGGGGTGGAGCGCACGGTTATCCGCCTACGCCGATGCCGGCGGACACGTCCTCGGGATCTGCGGCGGGTATCAGATGATGGGGCTTGCCGTTCACGATCCGGGCGGCCTCGAAGGCCGGCCCGGCACGACGCGGGGGTTGGGGCTCCTTCCGGTGGAAACGGTGCTCAAGGCCCCCAAGACCACGACCCGGGCCCGGTTCGTCTGGGACGCCCACGCCGGCGAGGGATACGAAATCCACATGGGCCAGACCCGGCGCCTCGGCGGCGGATCCCTTCTTTCC
>JBJKPT010000483.1:0-3091 GCA_046706045.1 Desulfobacterales bacterium | reverse complement strand
AGAATCTTGCGATCGATCACCGGTATACCGAGTTTTTCAGACGCCAGATCGGCGATCTCAAGTGCTCCGACCCCGATTTTTCGCGATACGGTAATGCAATTGGATAGTCGGGCCCGTACCCCTTTCTCCTTCGCACCCTGCAGACGTTTCCGCTCCCACTGCTGCATCACCTTTTCCGCCATCATTCTTCCGCTTGGCATTCTTTTGGGATGGGTCCCAGGAATGTATTTCGATTCATGCGCCATTTTTATTTCCCCCTTTCATCATCCGCGTTTGGGTTCCCGAAGGTGAATGGTCAGCTCATATTCATTGGTTTCCGGATCACGCCGGATGATAAACCCCAGTTTTCGACCCAGCGCCAACATCTTCGTGTTATCGGAGAGCACCATCCCCCAGACGGTTTCGATATTCCGGGTCTGGGCAATGCTCAGGCACCGATTCAGCAGGGTCGCACCGATCCCTTTGCCATGCAGCGCATCCCGGACCAGGACGGAGAACTCGGCCCGCTTCAGGTTGTGTTCGATGATCACACGGGCAACGCCGAGCATTTTTTCCCCTTCCGGTGCATCCGTGACGGCGACCATGGCAATTTCCCGATCGTAGTCGATCTGTGTGAACCTCGCCAGCATGCTGGGGGGCAGTTCGCGCATCGGGCCGAAAAACCGGTAATAGACACTCATCGGCGACAGTGCGTGGAACATGTCCGAAAGCAGCAGGGCATCCTCCGGCCGGATCGGTCGTACCCGAATCGTCCCCACGGATTGGATCTCGACCATTTCTTCATATTCGTTCGGATAGGGGCTGATCGCCAGATGCATCGGAGCCTTGAGGGCCGCATCCCGGACGACGACCCGGGCATCCACGGCACAAGGGGTGTTTCCGGTCACGATCACCGGGTTGATATCGATGGCGTCGATTTCCGGAAAATCGGTGACCAGATGGGACAGGCAGATCAGCATTTCCTCAACCCGGGCCGTGTCGACGGCCCGAAGGTTCCGATACCCGGAAAAAATCCGGTAAATCCGGGTCTCGGCCATCATGCGGTGGGCCAACTGCCGATTCAGGGGAGGAAGTGCGATGCAGCTGTCCTTGATAATTTCCGTCAATACCCCCCCCATGCCCAACAGGATGACCGGGCCGAAATCCGGATCCTTTTTCGCCCCCATGATCAGTTCGTACCCCGGACGCTGAAGCATCGGCTGGATGCTCACGCCGTCGAAGGCCCCGGCCGGATACCGGGCGCACACATTGGTGTGAATCAAGTCGTAGGCACGCAGAACGCCCTCGGTATCCTGAATATCCAGGACCACGCCGCCGACATCCGTCTTGTGCTCGATTTCACGTGAATTCACCTTCATGGCGACCGGAAATCCCATCTCGCGTGCGATCTGCACCGCGCGACCCGGATCGGCCGCCATCCGGGTCGGATTCACCGGAATGGCGTAAGCGGATAGAAGCGCCTTGGCCTCGCTCTCGGTCAGCAGCCCGTCGGGTCGCGCGATTCCCCGATGAATCAGAGAGGAGGCCGTGCCCCGATCAAAATCGAACGTTGAAGGGCGCTTTTCCGGTATTTCCTTCAGCATATCGATGTGTTGGGCATGGCGGTAGAGGTCCGCGAAGGCCCGGACCGCGCGTTCCGGCGAATCAAAGGTGGGGATTCCGGCGGAGTGGAAAATCTCCCGCCCCCGCTGGACATCGCGACCTCCCATCCACGCCGTAAAAACCGGGGACGGATGATCGCGAAGCCGTGTCGCAAGTGCCTCTGCCACCCCTACCGGGTCGCTCAAGGCCTGGGGGGCCAGCATGATCAGGAGGGCATCGACCTCCGGGGCTTTCGCCAACAGGTCGACCACCTGGCGATACCGTTCGACCGTGGCGTCCCCGACGATGTCGACCGGGTTTCCATGGCTCCAGTGCGGCGGCAGAATCTCGTTCAACCGGCCAAGGGTCTCCTCGCGCAAGGGTGCCGGCTCGAGCCCGTAATCCGACAGCGCATCGGCGGCCATCACCCCCGGGCCGCCGGCATTGCTGACGATGGCAAGTCCTGAACCGACAAGCCGGGGTTGCTTGCCCAGGCATTCGGCACAATCGCAGAGTTCGGCAAAGGTTTTCACCCGGACGATTCCCGCACGTTTGAAGGCCGCGTCGTAAACGGCATCCTCGCCGGCCAGGGCCCCGGTATGGGACGCCGCGGCGATCGATCCGGCGTGTGTCCGACCGGCCTTCAGGGCAATGATCGGCTTTACCCGCGAGACGGCCCGGGCCGCACTCATGAAATTCCGGATCCTCGACAGGTTTTCGACATACATGACGATGCTGCTGACCGCCGGATCCCCGCCCACGTAATCGATCAGGTCCCCGAAGTCCACGTCCAGCATCGAACCAAGGCTCACAAAATAACTGAATCCGATGTTTTCCTTGGCGGCAAAGTCGAGGATGGTCGTGCAGATCGCCCCGCTTTGCGAAATAAAGGCCATTTTCCCGGTCCGCGGCATGTGGTTGGCGAAACTCGCGTTGAGTTTGAAATGGCCGGAGATGATTCCCAGGCAATTTGGCCCGATGACCCTCAACCCGGTATGGTTCAAGGCTTCCCGAATCTGCGCTTCCACGGCCGCGCCCGCTTCTCCGATTTCCTTGCCGCCGGAGGAAATCACGACGACGCCGCCGGCATTTTTCTCCCGGCACGCCTTTACGATTTCCGGCACCGTGCGGATGGGGGTGACGACGACGGCCAGATCCGGCTCATCCGGGATGTCGCGGATGGCGGAATAGACCTTGTGACCGCTGACCGTCTCATGGTGGGGGTTCACCGGATAGAGGCGACCGGCATATCCGCCGCCGATGAGATTTTGCATGACGGCGGCGCCGGGGCTGCCTTTTTTTTCACTGGCCCCGACCACAACGACCGATTTGGGCTGAAACATCCGATCCAGATTGAAGACGCTCATGATACCGATCCTGTTTTCAAATCAGAAAATCTTGCCCTCCGAAAATTAAAACACCTCTTGCCCCCCCCCGGCCGCGGTTTGGCGGCGGGGGGGGGGGGGGGGGGGGGGGGGGGGGGGGGGGGGGGGGGTGGCGGGGGGGGGCG
>JBJKPT010000482.1:0-2531 GCA_046706045.1 Desulfobacterales bacterium | reverse complement strand
GCGGTGAGCGATGGTCGCGATGGCCTCTCCCACACCACCGGTGCCGATGAGCAATACCTTCATAATCGCTCCACGTAAAATGAATGTCTCCGAAATTTGCCATCACCGCCGGTCCAATGGCTGGATTCGACGACGGTGGGCGATGCGGCGACGGGCCCGGTGCCGCGTCGCCGGTTTCAATCATGCCGAGCGTTACGACGCGGTCTCTAAATTCGCGGCGACCTCGGTCAGGGTTTCGTCCAGCCGGGCGACGATTTTATCAAGGGTTTCGTAGCTGAGAATCCCCGGCGGTTCGATTCGGTTCACCTTGGCGTTGTTCAGGGTGCCGCCGGTCATGATGCCCCGTTTGAACAGCCCCTTGGACACGGCCCAGCCGATTTCCGGTGTGGGGTATTCGAGCCCGATGAGAAATCCCTTGCCGCGAACGTCTTTAAGGATGGCGTGCTTTTTCTGTAGCTTCCGGAGTTTTTCCATGAGGTAGGCGCCCTTTTTCCGAATCTGGCCGGGAAGGTCGTTCTCGACGGTAAACTTGATGGCGGCGATGGCCGCGGCGCAGGCCAGGGGGTTTCCACCGAAGGTTGGGGAACCGAGGATCCATGGGTTGTTGCGGATTTCATCGATCCAGAGGTGCGGGCGGGCAATGATGCCGGTGATCGGCATGACGCCTCCGCCAAAGGCTTTTCCGAAGATCAAAATATCGGGAACCACCCCGGCCTCCTCGCAGGCCCAAAGGCTTCCGGTCCTCCCCATGCCGGTCTGGATTTCGTCGAAGATCAGAAAGACGCCGTATGCGTCGCAGATTTCCCGAAGCCGCTTAAGATACCCCTCCGGCGGAACCACGATGCCCGCTTCACCCTGGATCGGCTCGACGATCATCGCCGCCACGCTGTTGCCAACGGCGATGAGGTTTTTGATGGCCGCTTCGGCGGCATCGGCGTTGCCGTACTCCACGTGCTGCACGCCCTGAATGATGGGCAGGTACGGCTTGCGGTAGGTGCCTTTGCCGGTCATGGACAGCGCCCCCATGGACTTGCCGTGAAACCCGTTGACCGTGGAGATGTAGTAATGCTTTTCCGAAGCGAGTCGGGCAAGCTTTAAGGCCATTTCCACCGCCTCGGCTCCGCCGTTGGTGAAAAAGGCGTATTTCAAATCCCCGGGGGTGATCATGGCGACCAGCCTGGCCAGATAGCCCCGGAGGGGATCGACAAGCTCCTGGCTGTGCAGGGCGTAGCGGTTCAGTTGGGCCTGGACGGCGCGGACGATTTCCGGGTTTCGGTGACCGGCGGTATAAATACCGAATCCTCCGAGACAGTCGATGAACTCGTTGCCACGAAGGTCCTGGAAGGTTTCCTGAGAGTCTTGCCATTCGACAAAGGCCGCATTGGTCGAGACCGATTTGCGATATTTGAGCCATCCAGGGTTTACGTGCTCGTTGAAGTTCTCGATGGAATCCTCGATGATTCGGGTTTTTTCTGCTTCCGAGAGGCTGTCCTTCACGATGTAGTCATAAATTCGCGTTGTCTCGGCCAATACTGCTTGGGTGTCCATTCTGAATTAGCTCCTTCTATGTTTTCGGGGCCACGTCATTCGGGTCCTGGGAAACGGCCTCCCCGCTCGCCGGCTGCCGTGACAACCGGTATCCTGGAGAGGTTCTCGGGGTTTTGAACCTGCCGGCCGATGCCGGCATTCAGGCGGTGATGCCGCCGTCGACGCTGAAATTCACACCGGTGGTAAAGCCGGCCTCATCGCTAGCGAGCATCAGCACGGCAAAGGCGACTTCCTCGACCCTGCCGATTCTGCCCATTGGGTGGTCGGCGGCGGTATTTTCAAGATAGGTGCCCGGATTGAGTTGCTCCGACACCACGCGATGGAGCATGGCCGTGTCAATGACTCCGGGGCACACCGCGTTGACACGGATGTTTTCCCTGGCGTAATCGAGGGCGAGGGCACGGGTCAAATTGGAGACCCCCCCTTTTGCCGCGCAGTAAGCGGCGCAGTGCGCGTTGCCGGTAAGACCGGCGTCGGAAGAGATGTTGACGATCGTCCCGCCCCCCTGGGACGCGATTACCGGATAAATTTCGCGGCAGCAAAGGTAGACGCCCTTGAGATTTGTGTCGATGATCCCATCCCACTCGTCTTCGCCCGTCACCTCGAGGCGTTTTTCCAGGTACCGGCCGGCCGAGTTGACCAGGATGTCGATGCGGCCGAACTGCGAGACGACGGTCCGGACCATGCGTCCGACGTCTCCGGCCCGGGTCACGTCGGCGCAGATCCCGATAATGGTGGTCGCGCCGCGGATGGCCGCGAGGGTTTCAACCGCTTCCCGGCCCCGCCCGGGTTGGCGGCTTGCCACGGCCACCGACGCGCCCTCCAAAAGAAAGCGCCGGGCAATGGCCAGCCCTATCCCCGACGTGCCGCCGGTCACCAGTGCGATTTTATGTGTCAGCATCGGTTCCATCGTTTGGCATCCGTTTGCCTGGTGCGACGGGTTGCGGTGTTCGGGAACCGGCACAAATGCCGGTTACCGAAGG
>JBJKPT010000481.1:0-7821 GCA_046706045.1 Desulfobacterales bacterium | reverse complement strand
GGCACCAGACAGCGGACATCCCAAGCATGAACTGGATGACAAACGCCGGATGGATTGGTTCCGGGTTCGTTGCGGGCTTCGGTCTGGCCATTTTGTTTCACCTGTCGCGAAGGAGCGTTTGGCAGGTGAATGCAGATCACCGCCAGGAACGGTTCGATGAGCTGAAGCGCCTCGTCACCGAAAGGGATCTGCAGATCGAAGCCCTGCGCCGGGATGTCTTCGACTGGGAAAAGCGCCACGCGCTTCTCGAGGTCCGCCTGAGCACCGAGCGGGCCGCATTGAGCGACACGCGCGCCCAGCTCGACACCCTCCACGCCAAACTCCCCGATGCCCTTCGGGCCGCTTCGGTCAAGGCCCTGCAGGAAAACAGCCACACCTTCCTCGATCTGGCCGGTACCACCCTTCAAAAATACCTGGTTCAGGCCGCGGGTGAGCTGGAGCAGCGGCAATTGAAAATCGGCGAAACGCTCGCCCCGGTACGTGAAGCCCAGACCCAGTACAATCGACAGATCCAGGCCATCGAAAGGGAGCGGCAATCGGCCTACGGCGGGCTCCGGGAGCAGGTTTCGGCCTTGATCGACAGCCAAAAGCACCTTCAGACCGAAACCGGGCGTTTGGTCAATGCCTTGCGCCAGCCCCAAGTGCGCGGCCGATGGGGCGAAATCACCTTAAAACGGGTGGTCGAACTGGCCGGAATGAAGGCCCACTGCGACTTTTTCGAACAGACCACCGTCAGCACCGATGGCACCCGGCAACGACCCGACATGGTTGTTCGCCTGCCGGAAGGCCGCCACGTGGTAGTCGATGCCAAGGTCTCCCTATCGGCCTATCTCGATGCTCTTGAATGCGACGATGAACCCGCGCGCGAAGCGTGTATCGACCGGCATGCACGCCAGCTCCAAACCCATATCGGAGAACTTGCCCGAAAATCATACTGGGCCCAATTTGAAACAGCCCCGGAATTCGTGGTGATGTTCATACCCGGAGAACATTTCTTTTCCGCCGCCCTGACCCGTCAGCCCCGATTGATCGAGGAAGCGGCAGAAAAAGGGGTGATCCTCGCCACCCCCACCACGCTGATCGCTCTTTTAAAAACCGTGGCCCTCGGCTGGCGACAATCGGCCATGGCGGAAAGCGCCGCCCGCATCGGCACCCTGGGCCGGAACCTCTACGAGCGCCTGGTGATCCTCAACCGACACCTTGCCGCACTTGGAAAGGATATCGATCGGACCGGCGCCTCCTTCAACCGACTCCTGGGTTCCTACGAACGCCGGGTGCTCGCTGCAGCCCGACAATTTTCCGAGCTCGGGGTGGCCGAGACCGAAACCGACGGCCTAGAAGCCCCTTCGCCCGCGGCCCATAGGCCCCGAATGCCCATCGACAACATGCCAGCGACGGCAAACGATCACGACGAATAACGTATGATAACCGCCGAAAGCCGTTCCGCCATCAGGATCTTCCTTTTGCTGCCGATCTTTTTTCTGACGGGCTGCGCCCTCCTGCCCGCACCTTCGCCCATGGATGCGGCACATGCCCTCAAACCGGTCCCCGTCTCTTGCTTTCCTTCCTTTGTCGACGATCGCGGCTTCGACGGGTTGGCCGATGCCCTGAACCAAAGCCTTGCCTGGCTTGCCCGAATCCCACCGGAGACCGTCTTCCGGTTCGGCCCGGACACCGTTTCCCGGGAACGCCTGATCGATTCCCTGAAACGGTTTCTCGCCTTTGTGGCCACCCATCCGAGCCCGGCGGCCGTCAATGCCTTCATCCGAAAAAACTACCGCGTTTACCGGTCGCCTGGGCGGGAGACCACCGGAGACGTCCTTTTCACTGGCTACTACGAGCCGATCTTGAACGGAAGCCTCACCCCCGACGCCCGCTACCGGTACCCGGTTTATGAAACCCCCGACGATCTGCTCACCATCGACCTGTCGCGGTTTGATCCGCGGTTCGATCACACCGTGCTCAAGGGACGGGTCGACGGCAAAACGGTGGTGCCTTACTACGACCGCCGTGAAATCGATGGGGCCAACGCCCTTTCCGGCAAGGCCCGAGTGCTTGCCTGGGTCGATGATCCCATCGGACTCTTTTTTCTTCAGATCCAAGGTTCGGGGCAAATCCGTCTGCCCGACGGGAGCGCGCTGCAAGTCCATTTCGCCGCCAGCAACGGCCGTCCGTACCACAGCATCGGCCGGGAGCTCATCGACCGGGGTGAGATCGTTTCCGACCAGATATCGATGAAACGGATTCGGCAATGGCTTCTCACCCATCCAAAGGAGGCCGACGACATTCTTTTTTCCAACCCGAGCTATGTCTTTTTTCAACCGGAACCCGAAGGTCCGCTGGGATCCCTCGGTGTGGTCCTCACCCCCGGCCGATCCATTGCCACCGACCCCAGGTTGTTTCCACCCGGGGCACTGGGTTTCATCGTCAGCCAAAAACCGGTTGTCAAGGCCGATGGTTGCATTGATCACTGGATGCGCTTCTCCCGTTTCGTCCTCAACCAGGACACGGGCGGGGCGATCCGCGGCCCCGGCCGCGTGGATCTGTTTTGGGGGACCGGCTCCTATGCCGAAACCGCCGCCGGCTATACCCACGGCCCCGGGGATCTCTATTTTCTCGTCCTGGCCGGGCCGGATCCATCGAGCCGATGACGAAACCGCTGCTTCGAACTTCGGGTTTATCGCCCTTTTTCATAACCGCTCCCGCTTGACACCCCCGGACAAAACCAGTAGTGTCATGCCCATTTGCAGCCGGATGGCACCCGTTGTGGCCGGCTGCCAACACCATCTCAGAGGTGATTTATGTTTGGCATGGGAATGGGTGAAATTCTTCTGATTCTTGCCATTGCCCTGATCGTTTTCGGGCCGAAAAAACTGCCGGATCTGGCCAAGTCCCTCGGGAAGGCCTTTGCCGAGTTCCGAAAAGCCACGCAGGATTTCAAGGACTCCATCGATATCGATTCCGATATCCGCAGCGTTCATGCCCCTTTCGACCAGATGCATGAACCACCCGTCGGACCCGCCCCGCCGACGGAGACCACGCCGCCTGTCGGCAGCGAGCAGGCGAAGGCCGAGACCCCGGAATCCCCAAAAACAACGGCCACCAACACCACCGCGCCGACGGAGACCACGCCGCCTGCAGGCAGCGAGCAGGCGAAGGCCGAGACCCCGGAATCCCCAAAAACAACGGCCGCCAACACCACCGCGGCCGATAAGGACCCGGCCCACGCGGAGCAGGCGCGGAATCCGACCCCGGAACCCGGGCCGGCCCAAAATGCGTCGGCTTCGAGTGCCAAGCGGACCGCGGACACCGAATGATCCAGGAAGAAGAGAAAATTCCTTTCACCGCACATCTCGACGAACTGCGCCACCGGTTGATCGTGTCGTTTATCGCCGTTGTTGCTGGGTTCGTGATCTGTTACGGATTCAGGGAACGAATTTTCGCCATTTTGACCCGACCCCTGGTCAAGGCCATGAGCCGGGGCGATACCCTGGTCTTCACCGGGTTGCCCGAGGCCTTCGTCACCTATCTGAAAGTCTCCTTTCTGGCCGGTCTGATTCTCGCAACTCCGGTGATCATCTACCAGTTCTGGATGTTTGTCGCTCCGGGACTCTATCGGCGCGAGCGGCGCTTTCTGCTGCCGATTGTGATCATTTCGGCGCTTTTTTTTATCGGCGGAGCACTTTTCGGTTACTTTATTGTCTTTCCCTTCGGTTTTAAATTTTTCTTAAGCTTTGCAAATGCCCATATCCGGGCACTGCCTTCGATGAAGGAATATCTCGGCTTTGCCGCGAAGATGCTCCTTGCCTTCGGCCTGATCTTCGAATTGCCGCTGATCATTACCTTCCTCGCCCGCCTCGGTTTGATCTCCGCCCAGCTTCTGACCCGAAACCGGAAATACGCGATTCTCATCATCTTCATTGTTTCGGCGATTCTTACGCCGCCGGACGTGGTCACGCAGTGCATGATGGCCGTGCCGCTGCTCGTGCTCTTCGAAATCAGCATTGTCGGCGCCCGCATTTTCGGCAAGCCTCGGCGTAAAGTCGACGCCCCGAGGGCCGAGGAGCCCGGCGACTCCGCCGGAGAAGGTCCTTCCAGCGCACCGGCCGACGTGTAAAGCCCGACGGATTGCCAACCGCATCGTTTTCAGGTCATGCGAAGGTTTCCAGACCCGCTCATCCTGAAAAAATCCGCCGCGAGAACCCCTGAAGATCCTTACCGATCACGAATATCTGCTTTCGCTTAGCCGTTGACACCCCACCGACAAGTTGATACAAGGGGGCGGTCGGTACCGGATGGGGCAATCCGGCACTACGAAACATTTCGCGAAAAGGGGGGAAACGAAACGATGAAGAGATTGTTAATTTGCGCCTCGGTGATGTGTGTCGGACTGTTGGTCGCTGTCGGGGTCCGTGCGGCGGCCACCGCCCCGCCGGCTGTCATTATCATGAACAATCCGGGCTTCAAGAAACACACCAAGCCGTTGGTCGTTTTCGACCACAAAAAGCATTACGATCAATACAAAATCGCCTGCGGCGAGTGTCACCACGACGCTCACGGCAAACCCCTGATGAACCTCAAGCCGGGCGAACCGGTAAAGACCTGCGGTCAATGCCATTCGGATTTCAGCATCTTTGTCAGCCCGGCGGACCGCTCGCTGCCCAGGGAAAAGAAGATCGAAAAATATTACCGGGAAGCCTTGCATGCAAAATGCATCGGGTGCCATCGAAAGCTGAAAAAAGGCCCGACCCGGTGCAACGAGTGCCACAAGAAAAAATAGGCGGCCAATCATCGCAAAAAAGGCGTTCCCGGTATTGGGAACGCCTTTTTTATTGAACCCCGGAACATTCGCCCTCCGCCGGGATCCGACGCGTTCCGGCCATAGAATCAACGTCGCAACACCAACCCGGCCCAGCCGTTTGCTTCGAAGCGTGCGGCCAACACCCATCCCAGGATCGCGTGGGCCGCCTCCGCAACGCCGGATTCTTCGGGGCGAAACCCCGAACAGACCAGGGCTCCCGGTCGGGTCGACAGGGCCGTGAGCCGTTCCGCCATACGTGTCAGGGTCGGCAGCCTCAGATTGGCCAGCACCAAATCAAAGGAATCGTTCAGCGCATCGAGGGATTGATCGGTGATCATGACCCGCCTCTCCAGTCCGTTGAGCCGGCAGTTCGTGCCGGCCTCGGCAATGGCACAGGGATCGATGTCGATGCCGATACCGGAGCCGGCACCGAGTCGAAGCGCCGAAAGCACCAGCACCCCCGAGCCGGTGCCCACATCCAGGACCCGTTGAATGGCGGTTCCGGCCGCCTGCTCCACGACCCATTCAATGCCCAAGACCGCGAGCCGCGTGGTCGGGTGCACCCCGGAACCGAACGCCGCCCCCCTGGCGATGACGATGACCGCATCTCCGGCCCTTTCGGGCCAACGCATATCCGGCGGCCGGACCACCACCCGCCGGCCGATGCGTACCGGCCGGTTAAAGGACGGACGCAAAAAGCTCGAACCGAATTCCAGGGAATACTCCAGCTCTCCGGCATCGACCAGGGCGCGGATGCCATTTTTGACCTCGTTGCGACCGACGCCGAGGACTTTCCAGCAGCGGCGAACCACCGCCTCGGGACGCACCCGTTCGCCGGCGTTGAATACCGTGTCGCGAATCGTCTCCAGCAACTGAAAAAGAGCGGTATTCATCGAAGGCTCAGCGTGCGGATCGGAGGGTTCGAAAACGGAGCGCCGCATCGACCAGCCGGCCGGCCCAGCCGATTTGGCCAAGGGCATGGGTGTGGCAATAGGTGGCCAGAACGTTTTTATGAACGATGCCGTCGAGACCGTCCGCAATACCCTTGCCGCGTTGCATTCGGAACGCGAAGTCCTTGGCAGTGCCCTGCCATTTCAAAACCGTGGAATAATGAAATTCATGGCCCCGGATTTCCGCACCCACCGAAAAATACGGATTTTCCCGCATTACGGACACCACGGTGTATCCATGGCCCTGGGGCCGTTTCGAAAAGCCAAAAACGATCGGCAGCACCCCGGACATCTCGTATCGCCGGTCATCGAGTTCCAACGCTTCACCCAGGTACATGAGCCCGCCGCATTCCGCGTAGATCGGCATCCCGTCTTCCGCCAGACGGCGGACACCCTCCCGGTAGTCACGGGCCGCGGCAAGTGCGGCGGCGTGGGTCTCCGGAAATCCACCACCGATGTAAAGGCCATCCACGGGTGGCAGGATGACGTCCGTCAAGGGGCTTGTCATCACCACCTCGGCCCCGGCCGCGGCGAGCGCTTCGATGTTTTCCGGGTAATAAAACTGAAACGCCGAATCCCGAATCACCCCGATCCGGGGTCGATCCCCGCTGAAAACGGCACGGGTCGCCGGTGAAAGGCCATCGGCGGTGGTTGGCTCCAGGAGACCGGCCTCGGCTTCGGCCAGGGCGCGGATCGCGGCAAGATCCAGATGATCCTTTGCCATTCGGGCCGCGGCCGTCACGGCCGGACCGGCCCAGTCGTGCTCCGCCATGGGCACCAAGCCCATGTGGCGTTCGGGGAAAAGTTGTGTCTCGAGCTTGGGCAAGGCCCCAAGCACCGGTAATTCGCAGTATTCGGAGATGCTTTGGCGCAAAATTCGTTCATGCCGTGCGCCGGCAACACGGTTCAGGATCACCCCCGCCAGCTTCACACCGGGATCGAATCGACGGCAGCCCAAAACGACCGCGGCCATGGTGCGGGTGATTTTCGTGCAATCCAGGCAAAGGACAACCGGCAGATCTAGGCGTTTGGCCAGTTCGGCGGTGGATGTGCTCCCCTCGGTGTCGATGGCGTCGAAGAGGCCGCGGTTGCCTTCGATCACCGCGATGGTGTCAGGGGATGAATGCGTGCAGAAGGAGTGACGGACCGTTTCCGGGTTCAACAGGAAGGTATCGAGGTTGTAACAGGGCCGGCCCGCCGCAAGTGCGAGCCAGCCCGCATCGATGTAATCCGGGCCTTTTTTGAACGGTGCAACCGGTATTCCATTTTCCCGCAACGCGGCGACGATTCCGAGGCTGATGATGGTCTTTCCCGAACCACCGCGCAACGCCGATATGACCAAGCCGGGATACTTCATCAATCCTTGAACCATCGATCACCGGCATCCGGAACCGGCAACCGGTGGGGTCTGGATTTCAGGAATAAAATGCGCGACCGGAAAAATCCGGATGGAATCAATCTTCGTGTTCGGCGGCCGTCTGTTTGCCTGTCCCGGGCATGCCGTACATGGACGTGCTTCCCGATGACCAGTATTCCAGCGCGCCCTCTTCGACCATCCGGTTCACGATCTTCTTGGCATCGCGGGGCTTCATTTCAAGAATCTTGGACAGGTCGTTAAAATAAAATTTGCTTTTGGATTTGAGCTTCTTCGTGAGCTCCTCGATGATTTTGGCTTTCGCCTCTTCGTATTCCATATGAATACCCCTCTATCGACGCGCGGATGGGGCGCAACAATTTTTGATTTCCGTTGCCCGCTTACGATCCGGCGTCCAGGAATTACAGGGGGCCTTCCCCAAATGGAAAACCCCCTGCCGGTTGATTCGGGTCTGAATCAGAACTTGAAGTTCGAAGTGTGCCGCCAAGTGTAGTAAGCAGCGTCACGGAAATCATCGATCAGGTGATGGGTGAAGTCCAGCTCGCATTTATCGAAGAACCGTTCCCAACCGATCCGCTCGGCCCAATCGCCGATGCGCTCGTACTTGCGGGCATCCTGGGCGTAGACTTCGACGATGCGCTTGATCGTATCGGTGGTCTTGGGCCAGCGCGGCGGTTCGTTGGGAATGAACGCCA
>JBJKPT010000480.1:0-4676 GCA_046706045.1 Desulfobacterales bacterium | reverse complement strand
AAAAATTCTTCCGGTTTCTCTTCCATGTAGCGGTCCATGTACCCAATGCCGTCAAGAACGACGGCCCCGCCGGTATGCCGGGGAAAGTTTTCATTGGCCAGGGCTTTGTCCCAGCCCTTGAACACCTGTTTACGGTATTTGACCCACCCCGGGGTCATCCACCAGACCGGTTCGCCACCGGCAACTTCCCGGGCAAACCGGTAGCGTTCGTCTTCTCCGGCGATCATGTCCATGCAGTGGGTGGCGTCGATCCTGGCAACCCGCGGCCCCTGCTCTTGAATAATGGTCCGCATGAGCCGCGTGGGTTCTTCCGCGTTCACGTAGCAAAACTTCCCCCCGTATACCACGATGACTTTGTCGGTTTGTTCTTTGGCTTTGGCCATCTGGCGCACCAACTGCCGCTCGAGTTCAGGAATATCCTGGTGGAGTCCCGGAGTGGTAAATAGTATTTGTGGTGCGTTCAGCAGCCCTTCGTTTTTGAGATGGGTGAGCTCGAGGCTCATGGTCCCGCAGGAAACAATGGAAACATCGGCGAATGACACGTTGTCCATGATCTGCTCCACGAATTGGGTTTATGAAATATGCCCTTCTATCCCGATCGCAACCGCTGGTCATATCCGAAAGGCGCAGCTGTCACTGGCCGACGTTATACAAGTTTGATGCCATCGCCGCTCTTCGCCGGATGGGGTCAAGGACAAGGGAGATCCTTATTGTATTTCATATGGTTATGCGCCTGCCGAGTTTTCTGGGCCAGCCCTTCGAGAAGCGTTGTCTTCATCACTGGTAACGGATCGTATCGTTACCGTAACGCTACCACGCACCAATTGACATACCTGGAAATATGAGGTCTATAAAGCCCATTGACGGGCAGATGGAGGCGTCTTGATGACGCGCTTGCCCAAAGGGATGATCGCCCCGCATCGGTAGGGGAGCCAGGCGGGCTCTATTGCAACGGTGGTGAACAAAAGAGCCTTTTTTGAGCTTTATTAGGGAGTCGTTATCGTTGATAGAGAAAGGGTTGTTTTCCATCATGCTGAAACAGGACGTGCTTGAAGAGATGATCGCCATCGTGGGGCGGGACCGTTGCAAGACATCAAAAGAAGATTTGCTGACGTACGGATACGACGCTTACATTTACGAGCACGCACCGGACGCGGTGATCTTTCCCAAATCGGCCCGGGAGGTCGCGGACATCATGAAAACGGCTTCGGCCCGCAACGTCTTTGTGACGCCCCGGGGCGCCGGGTCCGGCCTGGGTGCCGAATCCCTCGCCAAGCAGGGCGGGATCGTCGTCTGCTTTTCCATGATGAACCGCATCCTCGAGATCAACACGGCGGACCGCTACGCCGTGGTCGAGCCCGGCGTCATCATTTCCGATTTGCAGAAGGCCGTGGAAAAAGTCGGCCTCTTTTACCCGCCGGACCCCGGAAGCGCCACCGTGGCGACCATGGGCGGATCGGTGGCCATGAATTCGGGGGGGATGCGGGGTGTCAAGTACGGGGTCACCCGGGATTATCTCTGGGGCCTCGAGATCGTCCTGCCCTCGGGGGAGACGATGTCGACCGGGACCATCACGGCAAAGGACGTGACGGGCTTTGATCTCACCCGTCTCGTCTGCGGATCGGAAGGCGCCCTGGCCCTGGTCACCCGAATCACCGTCCGCCTCCTGCCCAAGCCGAAGGCCAAACGCACGCTTCAGGCCGTGTACAACGGCATCGATGCCGCCGGCGACACGGTTTCAAGAATCATCGCCGCCGGCATCGTGCCGTCGACACTGGAGCTGATGGACAAGATGATCATCAAGGCCCTGGAAGCATCCGCGCACCTGGGGCTGCCCCTGGATGCCGAGGCCGTGTTGTTGATCGACGTGGACGGGGAGCCGGAGACGGTGGAACGGCAGGCCGAGGAGGTGGCCGCCTTTTGCAAGGCCCAGGGGGCACGGGAGGTGCGCGTTTCGGCGTCGGAGAAGGAAAACGAGCAACTCTGGACCGCCCGGCGCACCGCGTTCGGCGCCGTGGCCCGCCTGCGTCCGACGTGTGTGATCGAAGACGCCACCGTACCCGTGAGCGCCCTCACCGCCACCATCAAGAAGGTGATCGAGATCTGCGGGCGGCACCGCGTTCAGGTCGCGGTCCTCGCCCACGCCGGAGACGGCAACCTGCACCCCCTCATTCTCTGCGATCAACGGGACAAGGAGGAGATGGCGCGGGTCGATGCGTGCATGGACGAGATCGTCGATTACGCCCTGTCCGTCGGCGGCACCCTTTCCGGCGAACACGGGATCGGCATCAACAAGGCCAAGTACCTGCCCAAACAGCTCAGCGAGACCAGTCTGAAGATGATGCGGGCCATCAAGCGCACCTTCGACCCCCAGGGAATCCTCAACCCGGGCAGTTTTCTGGAGCATTGCGGATCATGATCCCCGAAGAGCTCAAAGAACAGGTTTACAGCTGTATCCGTTGCGGGCTGTGCATGAACGCGTGTCCCGTGTACCGGCAACTCTACTTTGAAGGAGCCGCCCCCAGGGGAAAGATCCAACTCATCAAAAAAGTCCTGGAAGGATCCCTCGAAGCCTCGGAGAACTTCTACCGCCTTCTCGGAACCTGTCTTCTCTGCGATACCTGCACGGTCACCTGCCCGAGCGGCGTGAGGCTGGACCGGCTCATGAAGGGCATGCGCGCCGAGCTGATCGAAAGATTTCCCATGTCCTGGGAGAAGCGGGCCGTCTTCTATCTGCTTTCTTCAAACCGCCTGCTTCCCTTCTGCCTGGCGTGGGGGCGGACCCTGCAAAACCCCTTGCGCTTTCTACTTCCCGCGGATGGGAAGCTGGGGACCATTCCCTACGCGAAGCTCCCCCGTCTGAGCGCGAAACCCTTCATGAGCCGATATCCCGAGGTCGTGACGCCGAGCGGGCCGCGCAAGGGGAGGGTGCTCTATTTTGTGGGCTGCGCAACCAATTACCTCGAAGAAGACGTCGGGCAATCGGTGATCCGGGTCCTCTCCGCGCTGGGCATCGAGGTGGTGATCCCCAGAGGCCAGATGTGCTGCGGTTTCCCTGTTTGTCTTGCAGGCGCCCGGAAGGCGGCGTTGAAAAACATCCGCCGGAATATCGAACTGTTCGACCGGGCGGACGCGGATGCGGTTCTCGTGGACTGCGCCACCTGCGGCGCCGCGTTGAAATCGGAATACGCCTCGGTTCTCGAGGAGATGGGAGAAGACGCGGAGGCCGCGCGCAGGCTGGGGCGCAAGGTCGAGGACGTCTCGCGATTTCTTTCGCGTTTCGACCTGGATGGTTGCCTCCGGCCGGTGCCGGGGCGGGTCACCTACCACGACCCCTGCCACCTGCTGCGCAGCCAGCGCGTGGGCGAAGAGCCGCGCAGCCTTCTGAAACGCATCCCCGGGATGGAATTCGTGGAAATGGCGGGAGCCGATACCTGTTGCGGAGGCGGGGGAACGTTTCAGATGGAGCACCCCGATGTGGCCGCCGGCATTACCGCGAACAAGGTCCGGTCCATCATGGAGACCGGGGCCGGGTTCGTGGCCACGGGATGTCCGGGATGCCGCCTGCAAATCCGCGGAAACCTCGAAAGCGAAGCGGTCCGGGTGGTGCATCCGGTGACACTCCTGGCGATGGCCCTGAAGGCCGGGGAGCCCCTTCCGTCCGGAGACATCCCGCGGAATGACGGCGGGTGAACGGTACCCGGTTTTTTTCCAGAAAAAGAAAAATGAACCATTCATATCCCAGCATCTTCAACGATGTGATCGGCCCGGTCATGCGCGGGCCGTCCAGTTCTCATTGCGCCGCCGCGGTACGGATCGGCAGGATTGTCCGGAATCTGATGGGTGGGGAGATCAACGATGTGCGCATCGAATTCGATCCGGACGGCTCGCTTGCGACCACCCACGAAAGCCAAGGCTCGGATATGGGGCTCTTCGGCGGATTGTTGGGATGGGACACCACCGACGAGAGGTTGGTCGACTCCCCGGAAGCGATTCGGGAAGCCGGAATCCGCGTCGAAATCAAAATCTCCCCCATGAACGCCGGCCACCCCAATACCTACAAATTGACGATCGCCAATTCCAAAGAGACCCACACGCTCACGGCCCTATCCACCGGCGGGGGGATTATCGAAGTCATCGAAATCGATGGCGTCGAGGTTTCGTTGGCGGGCGACTATTTCGAAACCCTGATCTATTTTGAATCGGGCGGAGACCGGTTGCTGGCGTTCTTGAAAGAGCATGTCCCGGCCGATGAAATTCTCCTTCTGCACGGCGGGCGGAATCGGTTTGTCGAGATCAAATCCCAGGAATTTTTGACGGAAAAAACCGCCTCCGAATTGCGCGCCCGGTTCGATATCCTCTCCATCAGAGAACTCTTGCCGGTGCTTCCGGTGTTGTCGCGCCGAAAGATCGAGGTTCCATTCATCACCTGCGCCGAGATGACGGCCTACAACCGGGACAAACATCTCGGGTTGTGGGAATTGGCCGTCCATTATGAGCGCGCCAGGGGGGCCATCATCGATCGCGAGGTGATGGAAAAGATGGCGGCGATCGTCGGCGTCATGCAAAAGGCCATCCAAGCGGGCCTTGCGGGAACGGACCATGCCGATCGGATCCTCGGTTGCCAGTCGGGCAATTTCCGGGCCCGGATGGAAAACCACCGCCTGATCGATGGC
>JBJKPT010000479.1:0-5217 GCA_046706045.1 Desulfobacterales bacterium | reverse complement strand
CTCCAAGCAGCCCGCCGACGCCCGCGCCAATCAAGGCCGATTGGCCGTTATGCCCAACCACCGCCCCGGTGATGGCGCCGAGACCGGCGCCGATTCCCGCGCCCCATGCCGTGCCCTGGCCTTCCTTCGTTTGCATCGAAGCACAGCCCGAAAGAAGCGCCACCATTGCCACGATGGCAGTAAGCGTTTTAGTTTTCATGAGCGCCTCCCCCTGCCTCCGCAGGCGCCTGTTCTTTCTGGAAAATGGTGTTTTCCCGCCGTTCGTCTCCGTTCATGGTCAACTCCTCCGTCAAATACTCTTTCGAGCCAGTTCGTAATCATTGCCGACGGGCGGTTGCTTTAACTATACGAACCCGCCGCTTCACGTCAACCGTCACCCCTATCCAACAATCTAAGGTCACTCGCACCGTTTCAAAGAAAATCCACATCGGCGCGCAAAGGCATTCGAGGCCAGAGCGGGTATTCTCTTTCTGTGCACGCACGGGCGCCCGCGCTTCTGTTTTACGCACCAAAAGCCGTTTCGGCCTCTATCTCCTGTCAGGGCCATATAGGAATTGACATCCGGAAAGGCTTTGAGTAGAGTTTTTTTCCGTAACTTTTGACCGGATCAGGGACCTTAAAAGCACTTCATTGCGAAAGCACGCGGATTTCGGAAGACAAAAGAGGTAAAAAGCCTTTCCGCAGATCGAGGAAAAGAAAAGGAGGCAACCTATGGCCGGGATCGGTCGCCACAACGCCATCACCGACGTGGAAGGGCTTATGGTCGGACATTTCACCGACCGCAACGCCGCGTGTGGGGTCACCGTTGTCCTGTGCACCGAGGGCGCGGTGGCCGGTGTCGACGTACGGGGCTCTGCCCCCGGCACCCGGGAAACCGACCTGCTGGATCCGGAAAACATCGTGGAAAAAGTTCAGGCCGTGGTGCTTTCCGGTGGTTCCGTCTACGGGTTGGCGGCATCGGACGGCGTGGTGCGGTGGCTCTCCGAAAAGGGGTACGGATTCCCGCTGGGCGACGGGCACGTGGCGCCCATCGTGCCGGCCGCGGTTCTCTACGATTTGGGCCGCGGACGCGACTTCATCCCGCCGATCTGTGCCGACTGGGGTCGATCGGCCTGCGGGGCGGCCGCCGGCGGCATCGTGGCCCAGGGGTGTGTGGGCGCCGGAACCGGCGCTTTTTCCGGCTCCATCAAGGGCGGCCTGGGCACGGCCAGCTGGGTGCTGGATTCCGGCATCACCGTCGCGGCCCTGGTGGCGGTGAACTCCCTGGGCACGGTGATCGATCCAGAGACCGGACGACCATGGGAGATCCGCCTCGAACGGGACGGCGAACTCGGCGATCTCGGGAAACGCTCGGTCCGCCTGCCGCCCCCTCCGGAACAAGCCCCGGCCCGCAACACCACCATCGGTCTCGTCGCCACGGACGCCGCACTGTCCAAGGCACAGGCCCGGAAAATCGCCCAGATGGCCCAAGACGGGCTTGCCCGGGCCATCCGGCCGGCCCACACCATGTTCGACGGCGACACCGTTTTCGCCTTGTCGACGGGCAGGCGCGATCTGCCCGAAACCCCCGGCTTTTTCACCGCTGCCCAGGCCCAGGCGATCAACGACCTGGGCCATGCAGCCGCGGAATGCATGGCCAGGGCCATCCTGCGCGGTGTTTTGTCCGCGGAAAGCGGTAACGGCATGACCGCTTTCCGCGACTGCGATGGGAAGCCGCACGTCGCTTCCTGACACGGTTGCATCTGCCCCGAATTTCATCGGTTCAACCGTATGCGGGGCCCTCGTCCCGGGCGCCGGCGTTATTCTCCTGGACGCCCAAGCGATGTCTCCGGTTCAAATGGCCGATCCGCCTGGCATTCAAGCAAAATCGCCGATCTTGGGATGGGCACGACTTCGAATTTATGGCTTTCTAAGGATGATGGTCCCGTAAAAAGTCCTCAAACCGTCATGCCGGACCTGATCCGGCATCCAGAAGGTGCTGAATTGACTGGATCCCGGCTTTCGCCGGGATGACAACAAAGTGGAAAAAACGACTTTTTGCGGATTCATCAAGGATCGACGATATTATTTCGGCCGTTTTCCGCAATGGTTGCGGAAGGTGGTGCGGCTACTCTTGGTCATCGATGGCCGTGCCCCAGTCGTATTGGCGCTTGATGTACTTCAGGAACATGGAGGTTTCGATTCGCTGCACGCCGTCGATCCGATTGATTTTTTCGAAAATCAGATCATTGAGGTCCTCCAGCGATTTTACTACGAATTCGGCGTCGATTTCGTTCCCGCCCGTAGACTGAACGATATGCCAGAGTGGCCTCTGCTCTTTGAGCTCCTTGATGATCGTGTCCATTTTCTTGATCTCAACATGGAAACGGATGCTGCCGACCATGTTGAATCCCAGCTTCATGGGGTTGCTGACCGCCACAATCTGTATGATCTCTTCGCCGATGAGGCGGTTCAGCCGGCTGCGGACGGTCGCTTCCGAGATTTTTAGCTTCTTGGCAATGCTCGTGTTCGGGATGCGTCCGTCCTTTTGCAGCAGCTCGATGATGTTACAATCGATCCGGTCGATGGGTCGCGCTTTTTCCTTGGTTTCCTGTGCCATGGACTTTCCTCCCCAGGCGCTCAAGCCCTGCCGAAAACAGATTTCCACCGCCGTGAACGACGGCCTTGGTAAATTCGATAATGGAAAATATTGATTGAAAATTTTGCATATATCGCAATATCTAGGGATTGTCTATGGCGCTATTCGTGAAGTCCAGAGAAATTATGATTGACATTCAAAAATGAATTCGATATACGACGCCCTCGTGTTTCATAGCTTAACCATTTCGCAAATTCGCAAAATTGGAGCCGAAGCAACCAATCTTTCGCACGAGGGAGCTTGAACCCAAGCTGATAAGACTTTTTCACTTCCCACGTCTGAAAGCCGTTGCCTGCACGGCAGTCCTACCTCAATATCGATAACAGGAGGAAATCCAATGTCTACGTCCCGGATGAAAAACGATATCCATGGCGAATGGATGGAATCGGATTTCAAAACCTGAAAAACAAAGGTATGGGTTGAAAGTTCAGCACCGTGCCGGGGGGAAGGCGATCAACGACCTGGACCATGCGGCCGCGGACCGCCTGGTCAGGACCATCATGCACGGCATTCTGTCGGCGGAAAGCCGAAACGGCACAATTGCCTTCCGTGATTGCGATGAAAGACGATCCGTCACCATCTGAAAAAAAATGCATCGGCCCTAAATCCCATCGGAGCGTATTGCGAACATGACCCCCATTTCTCAAAACGCCCGGGATGGGATGAACGGAGCCATACTGCGCGTCTGCCGGTTGAGCAAGGCGTTTGGCGCCATCAAGGCCCTCAACACCATCGACGTCGGCATCGCGGAGGGTCATATCCACGGCATCATCGGTCCCAACGGATCGGGAAAGACCACCTTGTTCAACTGCATCACCGGCTTGATCAAAGCGGATTCCGGTTCCGTGATCCTCGGTACCGAAGAAATTACAAACCTGAAACCCAATGCCATCGCCACCCAGGGAATCCGGCGCACGTTCCAGGCGGGAAAACTCGTTTCGAGCATGACGGTCCTGGATAACGTCATGTCGGGCATCAACGACGCGGTGGGAAGGGCCGCCCTCGACACGGTCCGGCATCTTCCCTTCATCCGCTCCCGCCGGGAGCAGGAGATCAAAAGCCGGGCCGAGCACATCCTTGACATGGTCGGGATGGCGGATTCCGCGGGGCGCTGGGCCAGCGATCTCGTGTGGGCGGAGCGGCAGATGATCCAGATCGCCCGGGCCCTGATCCAGGAGCCGAAGCTATTGCTTCTCGACGAGCCGGCCTCGGGGATGGGCGTCCGGGAAACGGAAAAGGTCGAGGAAATCATCCGCAAAACCCGGGATATGGGGGTGACGGTCGTCGTGGTAAGCCACGACGTGAAGATGCTCATGGACCTCTCCGACTGGATCACGGTACTGAGCTACGGCGAAAAGATCGCCGAGGGGATTCCGTCCGATATTCAGAAGGACCCTCGGGTGTTGGAGGCCTACCTTGGCAAAGAATGATTCCGCGGCGCCGATTTTGGCCGTCGACGATCTCTCGGTGTCGTACGGACACGTGATCGCCCTTAAAAAGGCGAGCCTCACGGTATTCCCCGGCGAGATCGTGGTCCTCATCGGAGCCAACGGGTCCGGCAAAACCACACTTCTGGAGACCGTTTTGGGGATCCACAACCCGGTGTCGGGATCCGTCCGTTTTCTGGAAAAGAACATCACGGGGGTGACGGCCGACCGCAATGTCCGGGCCGGGCTCTGCCTGGTGCCGGAAGGCCGCGGCGTTTTTGCTTCCATGAGCGTGCTCGACAACCTCCTGCTCGGGGCGCACCACAACATGCATCGCGTCGAAACGAGCCTGCGCCGGGTATACGACTGGTTTCCCATCCTGGAGAAGCGGAAAAACCAGATCGCCAAAACGCTAAGCGGCGGGGAACGCCAGATGCTGGCCATCGGCAGGGCACTCATGTCCACCCCCCGTCTCATCATGGTGGACGAGCCGTCCATCGGCCTCGCCCCCATCGTCGTCAACGACATCTTCAACATCCTGTCGATGCTCAACCGCGAAGGGTACGCGATCCTTCTGTCCGAGCAGAACGCCTACAAGGCGCTCAAATGCGCGCACCGGGGCTATGTGCTGGAAACCGGTGCGGTGACCCTTTCCGGAACGGCCGAAGCGCTACTAAACGATCCCGGCGTCCGGGAAGCCTATCTGGGGACGTGAGGCATGCAGGTTCTGATCGCTCAAATCATCAACGGGCTGTCCCTGGGAAGCATATACGTGCTTCTGGTGACCGGGTTCAACCTCCTGCTCCTGGTGGCCATGATCATCCATTTTGCCTACCCGCAGGTGGTGGTCTTCTCCATGTACATCACATGGCTGACGCTGCAGGTTACGGGAAACAACATCCTGCTCGGAGCCCTGGCCGCCATCGGCTCCTCCATCCTGATCAACCTCGTTTCGGCACCGCTCTTTCAGAAGGTCATGAAAAACCGGGGGGAAGTCGACATCAACAGCACCATGGTTCTCTCCCTGGCCATGGGGATGATCATCACGGACGTTTTGTCCCACCTCTTCAACAATGGGCTTCCCATCATGTTCCCGGACCAGATCTCCGGGAGCACCCCGGTGCTGCGCATCGGCCTGATCACCGTCCTTTC